>PEXO01000418.1 GCA_002779045.1 Elusimicrobia bacterium CG08_land_8_20_14_0_20_59_10
GAAAGAGTATTCGTCGAAACAGTCCGTATCCAGCCTGGAAAACGAGGCATGCTCAAGCACCCCGGCGTATTTCAGGTAGCGCCACAGCACCTGCCCCGGGGCCAGCGCGCCGATAAAATGCACTCCCGTCGGGAAGGTCTCCCCGCCGCGCCTGAAACATTGCAGCAGCCCGCCGGGCACGGCATGACGCTCCAGAACAAGGACCTTCTGCCCTTCTTTAGCAAGCAGGGAAGCCGCGTATAGCCCCCCTATACCGGAGCCTATCACCACGCAGTCGTAAGCCATTACTCTATCCTCTCAAGCGGGTTTCTCGCAGATGAACACCAGGTTGGAACGCCAGCCCAGGTCGTCCACAGCCTGACTGCAATTAAAGCCTATTTCAGCCAGCAGCCTCAAATAGTTTTCCCTGTTGCCGGGGATAATGCCGTGGCTGCTCTTATTGTGCCCTATAAAAACCGCGAATTTCTCGGCCAGCCTCACGGCCCCGCTCTTCATACCGGGTTCGGCGCAGTTCTCGCGCATGATCAGGCGGCCGCCGGGCTTCAGGCAGTCATAGGCCTTGCGCAGGATCTTTTCCTGCCCTGCCTCCGGCCAGTAGTGCAGCACGTCTATCAGCAGCGCCGTGTCGGCGGACGGGAAAGCGCATGCCAGGAGGTCGCCCAGCTCCGACGTCATCCGCCCCGGGGCTACAGCGGACTTGCGCGCCACGGCCACCTTCTCCTCGTCAAAATCTATGCCGATCACCGTGCGCCGCGTGGACTGCGCGGCCAGGATATTGGACATCAGCCCGTAGCCATGCCCCAGGTCCAGCACCACGCCCTCCCTGGGCACAAGCCCGGCTATCCTGCCGAAGAGCGGGTCCAGGCGCAGCTTCCAGGCCGCGTACTGCTCGACATAAGGGCCCAGGTAGTTATAGCGCGCCCTTATCCTCCTGAAAAATTCCGGGCCGTCGCAGGCTATCGCCAGGGCCCTTTCATATTCGTCTTCCATCAGCTTCCTGACGCAACGCGGCGTCCCGTCAGGGTCGGTTACGGTCAGGCGCGGCAGCACGCTTACCACGAACCTGTGGTCCCCTGCCCAGAAACCGGTCTTGGGTATGCAGGAGCGCGTCTCGCACATTACCACGGGCAGTATCTCCGCGCCGGAGCGGGCCGCTATTTCGAAAGCCCCTTTCCTGAACCGGCTTAGCTGCCCGCTCTCCGAACGCGTCCCCTCCGGGAAGAACAGCAGGAAGTCCCCTTCCCGCAGGCACTGCGCGGCCCGTTCGAACAGCTCGGCGGTGTTCTTTCCATCGGAAAGTATATAGCCCGCTTCGCGTATCACCGGGCCCATGAAGAAGGAATTCCAGACCCAGGGCTTCACCACCATGCGTATATCCGCCGGCAACGCCAGCGAGCAGATAATATCAAGCACCGACTGGTGATTGCAGACTATCACCGCGGGCTTCGTGAAAGCACCCGGCCCGGCGTTCAGGAAAATGCGTTTGCCGTAAGGGACAAAGCGCAAAAGGAGCCGGCAGGAGGTACGCAGGAAAGACTGGAGCGCCTTCCTGCGCGCGGCGGGCTCGCGGTTGTGCCTCAGGCGCAGCCACGGCATGAACACGGCGCGGCAGTAAACCAGCGCCAGCCCGAAAAAACCGAACGCGGCCAGTCCGCAGGCCAGCGTGCGCAGGGTGGGGGTGCCGTTGCGCCCGTTCTGCCACAGCAGTATCCGCATGGCCAGCGGCGGCAGCAGCGCCGCCGCGGCAAGGCCCACAAGGATAACTATGACCGCGGTAATGCCTATGGAGCGCAGCGCCGGATGCCAGGCCAGGCACAGGGCCAGGAAACAGCCTATCGTAGTTAAAGCCGATATGGCCATGGCCCCGCCGGTGACCCCGGGGTCCTCTTCCCACCCCGCGTAGACGGCGAGGCAGGAACTGACCATGTAGACCGCGTAATCCACGCACATGCCGAAGATGAACAGGATGAGGATATTGTTCATCAGGTTCACCCGCAGGCCCAGCCAGCCGAGAAGGCCCAGGCTGCACAGCGCGTCCAGGCCCAGCACGGCCATCACCACCAGCACCAGCTCCGGCCTTCCGTACGAAAGCAGCAGCACCAGGAAGGAGGCGGCCAGCGCCGCCCAGGCGAAGAGCAGCAGCCCTTTCCTGGCAAGCCCGGAGACGCGCAGCGCGAAGGCATCGCCGTTATAGAAGAGCGCGTCCGGTATCCGGGCCCTGACCTCGCCGACAAAAGCGTCGTAGCCGGGGGTTTCCACCTCGGTAAGTACGAGCGTTTCCTCCGTGCCCCGCGAAAGGAAGGAACCAACGGCGTCGCCGAACGCGCCGCTCTCCATTTTCTCCGGCGGGAAAGAATCCTCCCTGCGCCCGAGCTTGCCGTAGAAAGGCTCGAAGGCCGAAGCGGAAAAACCCTGTTCCCGCCCGGCCTCCGCCAGCCTTTTTTTCACCAGCTCCGCGCGGCCTCCGCCCCAGAAAGAGCGCCACCTTTTCACGTTATCGCGCTGCGCGGCCGCTGAAGGCGCCAGCGGGGAAATTGAAGTGAATTTTTTTACCAGGCCGGAACGCTCCAGCTCCAGCAGCAGGCAGTAAAGGCTGTCGTTCTTCCCGCGGGCTTCCCCGGGCGAGGCGCCTCTCACGGCCACAAGAGTATTTTTGAAGAATTTGCCGCCCCACCTGCCGGAAATGGCCCGCTCGTCCTGCGCGGTACCGGGGCTCATCCCGCTCAGGCGCCTGATATCCCCGTCGAAGGCCAGCCTGGGCAGGCCCAGCGCGCAGAAAAGTGAAACCGCCAGGATGAGCGCCGCGCACAGCCAGGTATGCCGGCGGTGCCACTCAAAAAAGGCCGTCCACAGGCGGGCCAGGGACAGTATGGGTTTTTTCCTGCGGGGCGGCCGCAGGGAGAACATTTGGGGCAGCGCCAAGAGAGAAAAAAGCGCCGCGCCGCCTATGCCCACGGCGCCGAACACTCCGAGCTGCCTCTGTCCCGGCATGGGCGAGAGAAGCAGGCAGAGGAAGGCCGCCACCGTGGTAGCGGCGCTCATCACCAGGGGAGCGGCTATGGAGGAAAGGTGCCCGGCCAGGCCCGCCGGTCCGGAGGAGAAAGCGTTGAAATTATCGTAGCGGTAGCTCATATGCACGGCGTAGTCCACCGCGATCCCTATAAGCGCGCCGCCGAAGCCGGCGACTATCGCCGACATCTTGTCCGCGAAAAGAGCGAAAGAGCCGGCAGCCAGCAGGCCGCCGAAAACCAGCGGGAGCAGCCCCAGCAGCACCAGCGACGGACGGCGGTAGACCAGGAATGTGAGCGCCAGGATCACGAGCGTGGAGACGAGCATGGTGAACTTTATGTCGTGCATCATCATCCGCTGGTTCTCAACGCTCATCCTCGGAGCGCCCGTATAGCGTATCTTCACGCCCGGGTGCGCGGCTTCCGCCGCCCCGCGCGCTTTTTCAACGAAGGCTATCATCTCCGCGCCCCCGAGGCCGTGCGTACGGCCGTCCCCGGGCACGGCCACCAGCATCAGGTGTTCCCCGTCCAGGCTGCAGATGCGGCCGTCCTTTATCTCAGCCCCGTCGTAAAACCCGGCCAGCCCTGAAAGAAGATCGCTTTGCAGACCCAGCGGGTCCCCGCGCACCATCCCGGCAAGCGGCCCGGTCATGGGCATTTCGAAGAGCATTTTCCTGTACCGGGCGAGCTGCCCGCTCACTTTGTCCTTTTCCAGGAGCGGCAGCAGTTTTTCGGGCCGCTCCGCCCCGAACAGCGCGGGCATATGCTCCTGCAGCAGCGCCATGGCGGCCAGGCCCTCCTCCTGCCGCACGCGGTACCTGATGGCGCCGAAGAAGCCGGAAGCGGCCAGCTGTTCGTAAAGCTCGTCGGCGGCCGCGCAGTTCTCCTCTTCGCCGCCGTCGCCCACGTCGAAGAAAAGCCTGTTCTGGTAGCCGAAACGGGAAACTATGGTATGAAAATCCTCTATGACCTTTTCCCCGGCGGGCAGCATGTCGAGCACGCTTTCCCCCAGAGAAATGCGCGAAGCCCTCAAGGCGCACAACGCCGCGAGAAGCAGAACGGCCGCCGACAGCAGGGCGCGCCGGCGGCGCAGGACGGAGAAGAATCCCTGGAACAGTTTACGCATCCCGGTAACGTCCCGAGACCCGGTTGGCCAGGGTAATGCCGATATAGGAAAGCCCCCCCGCAGCCAGCGCCGCGCCCAGCGCCAGCACCACGCTGCCGAGCAGCCACTCGGGGAGTCTTTCCGCGGCCAGCTGCCTGACCCCGCCGTCAAAAGCGGGAGAAAGGTCCAGGGAACCGGCCAGCAGGGCGTGGCCCAGCACCAGCGCGAAGTAAAAGATGAACGGGGCAACCGCCGGGAAGGAGATATTGCTGGCGGCCACGGCTATAAAACTGTTCAGCCGCAGGCGGGCGGCTGCGAGCGAGGCGCCCAGCATCTGGAAGCCCCAGATGGGCAGTATCCCCATCATTACGCCCAGGGCTATCGAAAGCGAAGTGCCGAGCGGGTCCGCAACGGACTCGGTGAAAACGCCGCGGGTCACCACCGCTAACTTTTTAAAGAAGGAAGCCCCGGCGAGTGACTTGTCGCAGGAGACCCGCTGCAGCGGCGCGGGCAGGAAGAAGCGCATGAAGAAGAACAGCGTGTAGAGATGCGAGATCCGCATGAAATCGATGAAGGGGCGGAAATGAGAGACCCGCTCCCCCTCGGGCAGATAGACGGCGGTGACCGGCACGGCCTTGAGCGGCACGCCCAGCCAGGCGGCCTTCACAAGTACTTCCACTTCAAAGTCGTAGCGCTTCTTATCCAGTTTCAGCCGGTCTATAGCGGGCAACGGGTAGCTGCGGAAACCGCATTGCGTGTCGGGCAGGCTCGCGCCCGATTCCAGCCAGAACCAGAAATCGGAAAAGCGGTTGGCGAAGCGGCTGCCGAAGGAGACTTTGGCGCCGACGCGCCTGCGCGAGCCCACAAAGAGCGCCTCCGGGTCCCGGGCCGCGGCCCCGAGGAAAGCCGGGATATCCTCCGGAAGATGCTGCCCGTCGGCGTCCAGGGAGACCGCGCGGCCGAAGCCGAGCGACAAGGCCCTGGCGAAGCCGCTCAGCAGAGCGGCCCCTTTCCCCAGGTTGCGTTCATGCCTGATAACCGTCACCCCCGGGAACTGCCCGGCGGCCAGCGCCGTTTCGTCCGTGGACCCGTCGTCGACGAAGATGACGTCAGGCAGCTGCGCCAGCGCGCCCCGTATTACGGCGGCGGCGGTCCTCCCGTTGTTGTAAGCGGGAATTATTACGCAGGTTCGGCCCATTATTTTCTTTTTCCCAGCGCGGCCCTTACGCGCTCCAGCAGCGGCTCCGGCGAGACGAAACACATCTCCCAGCTACCCGGCATTACCGCCACCTGCATGGTATGCCCCTTGGCCAGCAGGCGTCCGCCGTCTTTTTCTGTTACGCGGTAAGCTATCTTCAGGCGGTGCTCGGTCTCCTGTATGGCGGCGCGGCAGATCACGCGCATGCCGTAGCGCAGCGGAGAGATATACCGGCAGGATGATTCCGCCACCGGCCAGACATAGCCGGAATCCCTCATCTCTTCCACGTCAAAGTCTATCAAGCGCATCAGCTCCGTACGGGCCAGTTCAAAATATTTATAGTAATTGCCGTGCCAGACCACGCCCAGCGGGTCCAGGTCGCAGAACGGCACCTGCGCCTCGATCTCCGCGCACAGTTCTTTCCCGGCCCCGGGCCCGGCCGCGGCAGCGGCAGTTTTATCGCTCATAGAATTTCCAGGCTTTGGCTGAGAGCTGCGCCAGCATCCACCGCAGGTCAGCCTCCAGCGCGCGGTCCTCTCCGATAAAAGGCACCTGCGCGCGCACCGCCTTTAGCAGCGCGGCCATTTCCGCCGGCAGCATGGAGCCCTTCAGCTCTTTTCTTCTTATGCGCAGTTCCACTCCCTGCATCGCCCCCAGGAGGGTGCCCATTGCGGCCTGCTCCGTCAGCTCCAGCACGCGCAGGCAGTCGCGGGCGGCTATAGTTCCCATGCTCACCTTGTCCTGGTTGTGACATTCGGTAGAGCGGGAGAAAACGCTGGCCGGCATGGTAAGCTTGAGCGCCTCGGCGGCCCAGGCGGACGTGCCTATCTGCAGCGCCTTGAAACCGTGGTTTATAGCCGCCCGCCCGGCCGACGCGCCGGACAGGTTGGAGGGCAGGCCGTTGCTGGTTCGCTTGTCCACCAGCAGTTCCAGCTGACGGTCGTGCAGGTCGGCCAGGTTAGCCACGGCCGTTTTCAGGCAGTCCATCACGAAGGCTATGTGCCCGCCGTAGAAGTGCCCGCCGTGCATCACTTTCCCGTTCACGCCGTCTATCAGCGGGTTATCGTTGGAGCTGTTAAGTTCGGTCTCTATCTGCGCGCGCATCCACGGCAGCGCGTCGGAGAGCACGCCTATTATATGGGGCGCGCAACGCAACGAATAGCTGTCCTGCAGGCGCGCGGGGGCGGTCCAATAGCCGCGTACTGCCAGGTCTCTCCGTATCCAGGCCGCTGCCTGCTGCATGCCCGGGTGCGGCTTTTGCCTGAAGAGGTCCTCGTCGTAATGCGAGGTATTGCCCTTTACCGCTATCACGCACATGGCGGTTATGCGGCTGGAAACGCGCTGAAGATAGGAGGCTTTGTCATAGGCCAGGCAGGCAAGCGCGGTCATCACGCTGGTACCGTTCATTACGGCCAGCCCCTCCTTGGGCATCAGCGTCAGGGGCTTAAGGCCGCACTTCTTCAAAGCCGCAGCGGCGGGGAGGCGCTTCCCCCCGCAGAGCACGTCGCGCCCGCCCATCAGCGCCGCGGCTATGTAGGAAAGCGGGGTAAGGTCGCCGCTCGCGCCCACGGAGCCTTCCTCCGGTATCAGCGGCAGAATGCGTTTGTTTATCAGGGCGGCCAGGGTTTCCAGGAGCTCCCAGCGCACGCCCGAATAGCCCTTTGAAAGGGAGATAAGCCTGGCCGCAAGTATGGCCAGCGTGGTACGCTCGTCGAAAATACGGCCCAGGCCGCAACCGTGATACCGCACCAGCTGCCGGGGCAGTTCCTCAATAAGGTTTTCAGGCACCACGCGCTCCACGGAAGCGCCGTAGCCCGTGTTAATGCCGTAAAGCTGCCTGCCGCTCTTCCAACCGCGGCGGATGAACTCCACGCCTTTGTCCACCGCCCGGCGCAGCCCCGCGTCGTCGGGCATGGCCGCGCGCGCGCGGCCCTCGGCAAGCGCCAGCACATCCTCAATTTTCCAGTTCCCCCGTCCAGCATATATCGTTTTTCCGCGCATGTTAAGACCTCCGGCCGGCCGGCTGACAAAATGTTCCAGCGATATCCGCGCGGGATATCTTCCCCTGGGAATTACGCGGAACGGAATCCGCGTACCTGAAATAGCGCGGCAGCGTCACCGCTTCGAAATGCCCCGCCAGGTACCGCCTGAACTCCCGGCCGGCCGCTAAGCGCCCGCCGCTGCCCAGGTATTGTTTCCCGGCCCTGTTGAGAACAAGAAGCGCGCCTATAAAAGACCTGCCCGGCGCGCCGTCCTCCAGCACCGCCAGCACGGCCTCAGCCACCCAGGGATGCCCTGTAAGACGGGACTCCATCTCGTCGAGGGAAATGCGTTTTCCGGCTATTTTCACTATCCGGTCCACGCGCCCCGCCGCGGCGAAGCTCCCGTCCGGTTTGAGTTCCCCCCTGTCGCCCATGGCGCACCAGCCGCCGGACAGCGGGCGGCTCGCAAACGGAGAAGAGACACGCAGCCTGCACCCGCGGGAAACGGAAACTTTTACACCCGGCAGCGGCGTCCACAAGGAGGAGGCCTCCGGGCCGGACTGCACGCGCCAGCCCACGCCGCCGGTTTCGGTGGAGCCGAAAACCTCCACCACGGGAAG
Organism: Elusimicrobia bacterium CG08_land_8_20_14_0_20_59_10; assembly: GCA_002779045.1. Taxonomy (GTDB): domain Bacteria; phylum Elusimicrobiota; class Elusimicrobia; order Elusimicrobiales; family UBA9959; genus UBA9959. The sequence goes on from PEXO01000418.1 coordinate 7,914, forward strand.
GTGCCAGCGCCGGCGTATGGCCAGTGCCGCTTCCGCGGCGAGCGGCGCGCCCGAAGAGAAGACCGCGCGGCAGCCGGGCGGAGGGCTTATCTCCGCCCCGGGCGAGCAGACGCGGCCCAGATGCGCAGGGGAACTTACCAGGCAGACCGGGGAAGACCCGGCGCCGCCGGCAGGCAGCTCGTCCCAGAGCAGCGGGGTCTCGGCGATGAAAGGCCGGCCGGAGCAGAGCGGCCAGAACAGGCGGAAAAGCAGTCCGTAGATATGCTGGTGCGACACCGTCGACAGCACGGTACAAGCTCCCAGCCGGGTCCCGAAAGTTCCTTCAAGCGCCGCAAGCTCCTCTCCTATGTTAGCCAGCGTCTTGGGTACGCCCTTCCTGCCTCCGGCGGAACCCGACGTGTATAGCCAGAGGGCGGTTCTGCCGCTGTCG
>PEXO01000167.1 GCA_002779045.1 Elusimicrobia bacterium CG08_land_8_20_14_0_20_59_10
AAGCCGCCTTTTTTGTTCGCCGGACCGGGCCCGATTTGCCTATAATGTCAGGTATGATAAAAGGCGCTATATTGGGTTTTGACCGGGAAGCCGCGGAACTTTACGGGCCGGCCCTGCTGGACGCTAAGAATTTCCTGGGGATACAAGCCGTAACCTGCCTCGGCCCCGGCGAGGAGCGGAACGCCGCCGTCTTTCCGGAGGCGCGCATATACCACGGCCTGGAGGAACTGTTCTCCGGGGAAACGGACCTGGATTTTGCGCTGATAACTTCGGCTCCCGGGCAGCGCGCCCGCTGCGCCCGGCGCGCGCTGGAGAACCGGCTTCACGCGCTGTGCCGCCCCCCGTTCTGTTTTTCCACCACGGAGTTCGACGAGATTTGCCAGGCGGCGCAAAGGAACCGGCGCATCGTTTTTTCCGCGCAGCCGTGGGAGCACAGCCACACCTGGCGCACCCTTTCGGAAATAATCGACCGGCAGCTGCCCGGCCAGACGCGCCGCGCGGAGATACAACTGCTTTCACCCGGACGGGAGCGGGAGCGCGGTGTTACCGCCGGACTCGGCTGGCAGGCATTTTCGGTGCTGCTCGGGCTGGTGCGGCTGCCGCCCCTGACCATGACGGCCAGGCTGGGACTGGACACGGCCTGGTCGCCGGATACTGCCGAAGACGAGGCCTCTTTCCAGCTGCATTTCAGCGGGGCCACCGGCATAATCCATCTTTCAGCGGCGGCGCACGCGGCACGCTTCTCCGTCAGACTCGCAGGGGAAAAGGGGCTGGTGGAACTGCGGGGAAACCAACTGTTCCTGGATATCGCCGGGAATACCCCGGAAACGGTGACGCTGGAAGACGACCTTGCCGAAGGCTTCGAACGGCGCGAATGGCTTCTGTCCGAGCTGTTGAGCTTCAGGAAAGAACTAGAGGTCCCGGACCGGCCGCGGGCGGGACTGAAAAATTCCCGCTACTGCGCCAAGCTGCTGCGGAACGCCGGCTACTCCGCGTCCGTCAATTCTTCGGCTGTTCCTCTTTGATCGCGGCGGACGTCCCGGCCGGCTGCCTGTACGGGTTCAGCAAGCCCATCAGGAAACCGCTTATGTTCTCGCTGGCCGCGTACAGCAGAAGGCCCGACCGGGCCAGGAAAAAGAGGATCAACCCCAGGAACACGGACTGGTAAGCCCATTCGAAATCCGGGATGAACGGCAGGACCGCCCGCTGGAACGCCCCGTAAGAGAACAGAACCGCGAGCACCTTAACCAGGTTCCCCGCCAGCGCGCCCGCCTTCGGGATGAACTCAAGCAGCGCGTCCGCGGCCGGAGCTATCTCGGCGCCGAAAGCCACGAAGACCAGCACCGCAAGCAGCGAGACCACGGAATCGAGAAAAACCCCCACGGGGAGCTTCCGGCTTAAAAAAGAAAGCTCCTGTGCGAACGGGAGCCGCGCCACGAACCAGCCTATCGAAAACAGCGTGAACAGTATCACCAACGTTTTTATCGCTTTCGTAAACAGGACAAGCACGTGTTCTTTTTTTACCATAATACTGGAAATTTAACAAATAGCGGGGCATGGTGGCAACCATCCATCCGGCCATCCATCCGGCCCGTCGCATATATTTTAGTGGATAATTTATTATTACTTGACTTATTCACTTTTTTTTACTAATATTTTTTTAATATAACGCCGCCCTTTCAAGGGCAATAGCGCGGAGGAAGCAAATTATGCTCGCAGAAAGAACCGAATACAAAGGCCAGCCCGTACTGATACTCAAGAGGAACGAGAACGACAAATATCCGTTCTCCTTCGGCCTCTCCAAAGCCCGCCTTATCATAGAGGGATTCGAAGAGGTAAAGAAGTTCGTAGCCGAGAACGATAACAAAGAAGAGAAGAAGTAGCTTTATTTTTTCTTCGCAACGATAAATGCCGTCTGAAACAGAACTGGCTGTTGCCGGGTTTTATGACGGCATTTATCTATTTTACGGTCCGGCCAATTCCCTGCTGACATTGGGTTTGGACCGCTTCTGGCGCACAGCAGCCGCCAGGGCGGCCCTGGAAGCCGCGCCAGGCGCGCGCAGCGCGCTGGACATCTGCTGCGGCACAGGCGACTTCCTGGCGGCGCTGCGCGCGGCTTACGGCCCCGGCCTGAAGCTGGCCGGCGCGGACCTTAGCGCCCCGATGCTGTCCCTGGCCGAAAAAAAAGGAACCGGCGCCGCGCTGGTCCGGGCCGAAGCACGGAAACTCCCTTTTCCCGGCGGCACTTTCGACTTGGCTGCCATATCCTTCGCCGCCCGCAATCTCAACACCACCAGGGAGAATCTGGTTGAAGCTCTGAAAGAGTGCCGCCGCGTACTTAAACCCGGCGGCGTTTTTATCAACCTCGAGACCACCCGCCCCGCCAGCCCGCTGCTGCGGCTGCCGATGGACGCCTATGTAAGAACTGTCACCGGGCTGCTCAACCTGCTCCACCCGGCAAGCCGCGCGCAGTACTCATTTCTCAGGAACACGATACTCAATTTCCACACCGCCCCAGAATTCTCCGCCCTTCTCACCGAAGCCGGCTTCACCTCCCCTTCCTATAAAACACTATTCCCCGGCGCCGTCGCCGTCCACACCGCCCGCGCCTGACTTCCGCGAACAGACACCCTGCAGGCCGGCGAGTCTCGACGTGCGGACCGGAACGCAAAACGCGCTCGACCACACCGTGGCCTCGCTCTGCCTCCGGCTTCGGCGCTATGCAAGCCTCAGCCGTCGGAAGGTTTTGCTAACCCGGTCCGCACGTCGAGACTCGCCTTTAATCCTAAGGCGTGATACTTTAAAATAACCCCTGGGATAACCTGGCAGGTGATGCCATAAAAGTTTACTTCCGGCGGTTGGCTATGTCCACCCAGACGGCCAGCAGGAGGATAAGCCCTTTCACCACGTACTGGTACGTGATATCCAGGTTCATCAGGCTCATGCCATTGTCCAGGCTGGACATTATCAGCGCGCCGACGAGGGCTCCCACTATCGTCCCCTCGCCCCCCATCAGGCTGGTCCCGCCTATCACGCAGGCCGCGATAGCGTCCAGCTCCATATTGACGCCGGCCGAAGTGGTGGCAGCGTTAAGCCGGGCCGTCATCACGCAGCCGGCAATGGCGGTAAGCACGCCGAAGATCATAAAAAGATACATGCCGTTCTTCTCAATATTGATGCCGGAGAGACGCGCGGCCTCGGGGTTGCCCCCTATGGCATAAAGCCTGCGGCCGAACACGGTGTCCTCCGCCATGAAGCTGAAGACAAGGGCCAGCCCCAGCAGCAGGAGCACCGAGTAAGGCACGCCCTGGTTGAAGACCATGATGGCGAAGACGGCGGCGATGACCGCGGCCTGCGCCGTTATCCCGGCGCCCTCTACGCGCGCCGGCGCCACGGGGAAGCCGTACTCCAGGCGCTGCCTGCGGTTATGCAGGCTCCACAGCACGAAAGCGACGACCGCCGCGGCGGCCAGCAAGGCGCTGGCATACGGAGAAAGATATTCGGTCCCTATGGCCTTGAAGCTGGCATGCAGCGGGCTGACCGTGGACCCGCCGGTCACGCCCAGTATAGCCCCCCGGAAAGCCAGCATGCTGGCCAGCGTGACTATAAAGGCGGGCACCTTGCGGTAAGCCACCCAGAAGCCATGCCAGGCGCCTATCGCCAGCCCCGCCCCGGCCGCCGCGGCCAGCGCGGCCGGCGTGCTCCAGCCGTACTTCACCTGCAGCACCGCGGCCACCGCCCCGGTGAATCCCGCCACGGAACCCACCGAAAGATCTATATTGCCGGTCACTATCACCAGCGTCATGCCCAGCGCGACGATAGCCACCGTCACCGTCTGCAGGAACAGGTTGGAGATATTCCTGGGCGAGATGAAGACCCCGTCGGTAAGCGAGCTCATTATCACCCAGATGGCCGCCAGCGCCAGCAGCATGGTGTACTGGCGGATGTTCTCCTTAAAGCCCTTTTTAAAATGTTCCAGGATCGTCATTTATAAGCCTCCGCTTCATTCCGCCGGCACCGCAAGGTGCATTATATCTTCCTGAGAAGCCCCGGCGCCCAGTTCGCCGCTCACGCGGCCGTCGCGCATCACCAGCACCCGGTCGCACATCCCGATTATCTCCGGCAGCTCGGAAGAAATAAGCAGGATGCCTACGCCGGAATCGGCCAGGCGGCGTATTATGGAATAGATCTCGACTTTAGCCCCCACGTCTATGCCGCGCGTCGGCTCGTCCAGGATAAGCGCGCGCGGCCTGGTCATAAGGCATTTGGAAAGCACTATCTTCTGCTGGTTCCCGCCGCTCAGGTTGCCGGCCTTCTGCTCCAGGTTCGGGGTCTTTATGGCCATGCTCTTTACATAGGCCGAGGCTTCAGCCACTTCTTTATGGCCGTCCACCAGCCCGCCGCGCGACAGCGCTTCGAGAGACGACAGCGTTATATTGGATTTCACGTCGTGCACCAGCACCAGGCCCCAGCGCTTCCTGTCCTCGGAGGCCAGCGCCGCGCCGGCGCGTATCAGCGCCCCGGGGGAAATACCCGCGGGTTCCCTGCCCGCCACCTTTACCGTGCCGGCGGTGCGCCGGCCCCACGCGCCGAAGACGCTCATGGCCAGCTCCGTGCGGCCCGCGCCCACCAGGCCGGCCAGGCCCACTATCTCGCCTTTGCGCACCGTTAAATTTATATCCCGCAGCTCCATGCCGCTGGCTTCGTCGGAAGCGGACCAGCCCTTCACTTCCAGCGCGATATCGCCGGTCCCGCCGCTGCGCGCCGGGAAGATATCTTTCAGCTCGCGGCCCACCATTTTGGCGATGAGCCGCCCCTCGTCCAGTGTGGACGCCGGGAAAGTGCCCACGGTGCGGCCGTCGCGCAGCACGGTGATATTATCGGCGATCTCGAAAATTTCCTTCAGCCTGTGGGAGATGTAAATACAGGTCACGCCTTTTTCGCGCAGTCCCCTGATTATGCCCAGCAGATGTTCGGCCTCGCCTTCGGACAGCGCGGCCGTGGGCTCGTCCAGCACCAGTATGCGCGCCTCGCGCGTAAGCGCCTTGGCTATCTCCACCAGCTGCTGCTGCCCCACGCCCAGGCTGGAAACGGGAACGCCCGGGTTGACGTCCAGGCCCACCAGCTTCAGCGCGGCCCCGGCCCTTTTGAAAGCGGCGCCGCGGTCAAGCAGGCCCCAAGCCGACGGTTCGCAGCCGAGCACGATATTCTCGGCTACGCTCATCTGCCGCACCAGCGCCAGCTCCTGGTAGATCACGGCTATGCCGGCCTTTTCGCTGTCGCGCGTGGACGCGAAGCTGCAGGGCTTGCCGTCCACGAAGATTTCGCCGGCGTAAGTGCCATGCGGGTAGACGCCACTCAAAACCTTCATCAGCGTGGACTTGCCGGCGCCGTTCTCTCCCACCAGCGCGTGTATTTCGCCGCGTCCCGCGCTGAAATCAACGCCGTCGAGGGCTTTAACTCCGGGGAATTCCTTTATGATCCCCTTCATCTCCAGCATACTGGCGGTCACGGGTTCATTCGCCATAGATATCCGTTCTTGACAGGTAGCCGCTGTTGATGAGGACCTCGTCCAGATTGGCGCGGTCCACCACTTGTGCCCCTATCATGGCCACCTTTACTTTGTAAGGGCCGTTGGTCAGCTCCGCATTGTACGTCGGGGGCAGCTTTTGGGCCATGGCTTCGGCGGCCTCGATGGCCGAGGACGCCAGCCTGCGCGTATCCTTGAAAACCGTCATGCTCTGCGTGCCGTCGAGCACCCGGCGCGCGGCGGACAGCTCGGCGTCCTGCCCGGTCACGGGCACCTTCCCGGCCAGCCCCTGCGCGGCCAGGGCCTGTATGGCCCCGCCGGCGGTGCCGTCGTTGGGAGCCAAGACGGCGTCCACGCGGTTCTGCGCCGCGGTAAGGGCGTTCTCCACCAGGCGCATGGCCTCGGCGGGCTGCCAGTCGCGCACCGGCTGGTCCATTATCACCCTTATGTCGCCTTTGGCGGCCAGCGGGCCTATCACGCTCAACGCGCCCTGGCGGAACAGCTTTGCGTTATTGTCGGTGGGCGCGCCGGAGAGTACGATATAATCGCCTTTGGGAACCTTCCCGGTCAGATACCGCCCCTGCAGCTCCCCCACTTTCATATTATCGAAAGAGACATAAAGGTCCACGTCCGCATTGGATACCAGCCGGTCGTAAGAGATAACGGGCACGCCCAGGCGGTGGGCTTTTTCCACTATCACGGAAGCGGCCGTGGCGTCGTGCGGGGCCAGGATCAGCACGTCTATGCCGCCGGCCAGCAAATTCTCGCACTGCGCCAGCTGCCGCGCCGCGTCATTATCGGAGACCTGCAGCTTAAGCTCCAGGCCGCGCGCCGCCGCGTCCCGGCGCAGCTGCTGCACGTCCCGCACCCAGCGCTCCTCGCGCTGCGTAGGAATGGACAGCCCTATCACCGTCCCGGTTCCCCCGCGGCCCCCGCAGGCCGTCAGCGTCAGCAGTGCCGCTAAAAAATATGCTTTTCTCCCCATAGACTATGGACACTTTATAAACTTGCGGCCGCCTTTACAAGCTGCGGCCGCCGCTGCGCCGGGACCGGCGGAGAACCGGGAAACCCCGGAAATGCGCTATAATATACCGGAAGAACATTTGCGGGCATATACGGGAAAACCCTCCGTCCCCCCGCCGCCGGCGCGCTCATCCGCCGCCGGACAGAATCCGAAACAAGACCGCCGGGCATATCACCCCGCTGAACAGACGCTTATGCTAACCCGATATCAGGGATCACGAAAATTTAATAGCTCAGTCCCCGGGGCAGCTTGTGCGGTCAAGCTGGCTTTTTTCCTGTGTATTGCCGCCGCTCCCTGCGCGCTGGCGGGGAATTACGATATCTCGTACCTGTGGCATACGGACCCCGCACAGGTGACGGCATATAAGACCAAAGTCGGCAAAATACTGGGACCGGATGTGGCCCGGCGGCTGCATGAGGTCAGGGGGAAAGACGCTTATGGCCTTATATACCGGCGCAGCGGCGGGCTCGACTCGGCAAAAACCGTCGCTCGTTCGCATTCCCGTCTTTTAACCGCCCGGGGGCTTGAGCCGGCCGTGCCCATACCGGCACAGGATTGGGCTTCCCCGCAAGTCCCGGAAGCGGCGGCCCCCCCGGCCGTTACCGCGAAGGCGGAACCCGCCGCCGCCATAGAGCCGGCGAGTTCTTCCCTGGAATCCAAGGTAGAGGACTATATAAAGAACCTGCGGCGGCGCGGTCTTATCAAAGGAAATGAGCGCACCGCCTGGCTGATATACGACCTTAAAGCCGACAAAAAACTGCTCAGCATCAACGAGGATATACCCCTTGAGGCCGCAAGCCTGATAAAACCTTTTATCGCCATGGCATATTTCCACCAGGTAGAGGCCGGAAGGAAAATTTACAATAGCAGGACCCGCGCGCGAATGGAGCGACTGATACAGGATTCTAACAACTCGGCGGCGAATTGGGTGATGCGGCGCCTGGGCGGCCCGAAAGCGGTGAATAATTTTCTCCGCAGGGAATACGGCGGCATCTTCAGGAACACCAGCATTGTCGAGTATATTCCCGTCAACGGCAGGACCTTCAGGAACAAAGCCTCGGCGCACGATTACAGCCGCTTCCTCTACGCCCTGTGGAACGACGCGCTTCCCGGTTCGGCGGAGATAAAACGGATGATGAACCTGCCCAACCCGGACCGCCTGTATACGTCGGTCCCCGGGGTCCCCGTCGGGACCGAGGTATACGACAAGACCGGCACCACAAGCCGTCTTTGCGGAAACATCGGGATAATGGTCTCACAGCGGGCCGATGGCGAACAGTTCCCTTACATAATAGTGGGTATAATCGAAAAAGGACGGGGCGCGCGGAATTATTTCAGCTGGATGCGTTCCCACGGCGATGTTATACGCCGCGTCTCGGAACTGGCCTACGAAGAAATCTCAGGCAGATACCGCTTCTCAGACTTCTCCCCCGGCAACGCGGGACCCGACTCAGCCGGCGGGAACAAAGAAGCCGCCGTCAAGCAGGAGGGCGGATAAAAAGCGCGGCCGGCGTTCAGGGCTTAGTAGACGGGGCTTTTTTCCACCACCGGCTGGTCTATGAAGCCCCAGATAACGCTTGTATGTATCCAGCCGGAAACCTTGACGCCATCGGAAACCTTTAACCAGTTCCCCTGGGCCTCCAGGACTTTGAACGAATATTCCTTGTCGACCACCCATAAGGTGTCATAGCCGGTCCCCGGGCCTTCCCGGACATTGGCTTTTTCGGACACCACCACTACCGCGGGCCTACCGGAGAGCAGGGACCTGCTTAT
>PEXO01000334.1 GCA_002779045.1 Elusimicrobia bacterium CG08_land_8_20_14_0_20_59_10
CGGCGCGAAACTTCACTCCGCCGTCGTATTTGCCGCCGGGCATAAGGTTGAAATCGGAACCTTTGGTGTACTGGAGCAGGAAGTTGGTAAGGAGTCCGTCCGACATGGCCAGGTTATAGCCGGGGAGCTTGGCTATGGAGACCGCGGAGCCGGCTTTCACGCTGAGGGAGAAACCCTTATCGTCGAAGCTGAAAGCGGTAAGGTTGATATCCGGGATAAGGCCGGGGAGCAGCGGCGCCACGAACTTGGGAGTAACGTTGGCGCGCAGTATCCAGGCCTTTCTGTCATAGGTGAAGGAGAGCACGTTCGCGGCGCGCAACGGCACCTTGTTCTTGGCGAAGGCTTTGTCAATAGACTCAAGCATGCCTGCGGTGAGTTTGGTCATCACCATTTCCATCAGGCCGTCTTTATCGAAAGCGGCTTTGGGTCCAAAGGCCACGTTGGCCTCTATCTTGACCACTTTCAGGGCCAGCTTGTTCTTACCTTCGAAGAAGGGCTTTATAAGGATGGTGGGCTCAACGTTGATGCCGTTATAGTCCACATTGATGTTGCTGAGAGCTATGTTCTCTCCCTGCTTGAAGAGTATCGGGGTGGCGGGGTCAAGAGGAGTTATCTGGGCCATCGGCATTTCGGCTATGCGCCGGCTGAGGGCCTTGAACGGGAGCTTTATGGTCAAGTCCAGGGCCGAAGTGGGAATATTGGGAGATTTTTCGATGCCCGCTATATTCTCCGGGGCCGGCAGGCTCATTTCTATCGCCTGGGTCTGGGAAGCGTTAAGGTCTGAAAGAGCAAGGGAGTTAAGCTCGAAGTTACCGGCGAAGAGCGGGCTGCTCATTCCCGCCGCCGCTATCGCTATGATAAGTTTTTTCATAATTTACCTCTGCCTTATCAATAGTATAACAGCCGCGCCCCGGACCGGTAAGTGTCGAAGGGCCCACCAAGCAGGACCAGATGGCCTTAAATATTACTCCCTGTTATATAGGCCCACCCGGACAAAAAAACCGCCGTCCGCCTGAGGCGGACGGTAAGCCCGGTCCTAGCTCCGGGTCAGCGCTGTTTTGTATTTATAGGCCTTCTTAGCCATGGAATCATCGGGATATCTATCCATTATTTTCTCATAATACTTAATAGCACTGTCGGGATTTTTGACCTTTTCGAAGGCCCGGCCCGCTTCCATAAGCGCTTTCGGGGCCTCCTTGCTGTCCGGATACTCGGCCGCTATCCTGTCGTACATTTTAACTTCGGTATCTATGTCCCGCATGTCCTTCCTGGCTATTTCCGCGGCCAGGTAAAGTTCCTCTATCGCCTCTTCGTCCTTATATTTGTCGGCAAACCTGTTAAGCACCGCCACCGCACCGGCCGGATTCTTCATCTCCTTGCGCAGCACGCGCGCCTCGGACCTGAAAGCGTCCCTGGCCTCGGGCTTGTCGGGGTAAAGTTTTATTATCTCCTCGTAAACGGCTACGGCGCGGCCATACTGGTCCTGCTTTTCCGTAAGCTTCGGCAGCTGCAAATACGCCGCCCAGGCCTCGTCGGTGCCGGGGAAATTGACCGTGATATCGCTATAGACCTTTATCGCGGTCAGGTATTCCTTCAGGTTATCGGCCAGCACGTCTCCCAGCTCCTTCTTGGCCCTGACCAGGTACTTGCTGGAGGGATAGACCTGTATGAGCTTTTCATAGGCCAGGCGCGCCGGCAGGTACTCGCCTTTCCTCGCGTAAAGATTGCCGAGCGAAAGCTGCAGCGCGTCGCGGCCGGTGTACGCAGGGAAACGCACAAAGAATCCGTCGAACTCCGAAAGCACCGGGGCATAGAACTCCTCTCCGAACTCATCCGCCATACCACCTATGAACGCGGCAAGCCTTCCCGCTTTATCCCCGGCCTGCGGGGCCCTGGCGAGAGCGTTAAGAGGATCCTTAATTTTTTTACTCAGCTTCTTGTCTATCGTGATGCCAAGCTGCTGCCGGGCGGCGTCGCCCAGTTTGGAATCCGGGTATTCCTGCGTATGTCTTATCAGCGTCACCACGGCGCTCCTGTAGTCCCCCAGCCTCAGCTGGAGTTCCGCCTTGAGCAGGATGGCCTCGTCGGAATATTTCCCCTCCGGATAGGTCTTCAGCCATTGCGAAAGCTGCGGCAGCACCGCCTCCGCCACGTCGTCGTCCTTGTCTTCGCTGTTAGCTTTAAAGAACTCCCACTCCGCGGTCATCACGTCGGGAGGGATCACTTTCGCGGAAACGGGGAGTGCCGCGGCGGGATGGGCTTCCTTTTTTTGCACTTGTATTTCCACGGCTTCCCTGGCGGGGGCAGGCGCCTTCGGCAGTTTCTGCGGCGGCGGTGCCGCAATAGTGGGGGCCTCTTCTAGCATCTCCTCCGGCGATCCCTGCAGCTGCGGCTCCAGATCACTGGAGGCCTCTTCTATCATCTCCTCCGGCATCTGCTGGGTGTGAGCGGCGCGGGGCAGAAAGCAGACCAGGGAAAACGCTAAGGACAAAACAAGAATTCTTGAAAAGTTCATTACCTTCACCCTCCTTAAAAACGTTATGCACTATATTAGCTATTTCACGGGAATAAAGACAAGGCTATGCCGGGTGCCGTATAAAAGCGCTATGCGCCCCGAACGGCCAAGGCTATGCCGGGTGCCATATAAAAGCGCTATGCACCCCGAACGGCCAAGAAAGGGCGATTGGCGGGCAGGCGGCCGGCAAAGGGCCGCAGGGACAAAAAGACCCGGGATTCAGCCGTAGATTATCTGTATGCCGTCATAGTCCAGCCAGTCCAGCGAAAGCGGGCTGACTATGGCATTGGCGGGAACGCCTACCATCCTGGCGCCCGGCTTGTAAAGCCGGCGTAATTCCCAGTCGCTTATAAACACCTTCTTTTTAAGTCCGGGGACCTTTTTAAGGGCCGGCACCGCCTCCCCCGGCGGGGGCCGGAGGTGCCGCATTATAATGTCTTCGACAGCGCCCTTGGTAAGCATGGAAGAGGCCAGGAGGCAAGAAAGCTTGGATACGGAACGGGCAGACGCAATAAGACGCGGAACACCTGAAAAAGCCGCCTAGCCGCCAGCATCCCGGCTTTCTAGCTTACTTTTACCGACATCTTCGCCAGATATTTATCCAGGTCGTCGGCGGGTCGCGGGATCACGTGCATCCCCACCAGCTCGCCCACTTTCTGCGCGGAGGCGGCGCCGGCTTCCACGGCGGCGCGCACGGCGCCCACTTCGCCCGCGCAAAGCGTGGTGACATAGCCGGAGCCTATCTTCTCATAGCCCAGCAGGCGCACCTTGGCGGCCTTCGACATGGCGTCGGAAGCCTCTATCATGCCTATAAAACCCTTGGTCTCTATCATCCCTAACGCTTCTTTCGGTTCTGACATAAGTTCTCCTTAAGAACGAACACTACAAGATCAAACCGGAGGGACGGACGGGGAACGCTCCGAACGCCCGTTGCAGAAGGGGGGCCCCGCCATAATTTCCCCTGGCGGAGGGGAACCACGTAAGGGTTCCCTCTTCCGGGCGGTCGGGGTGTTCCCCGTCCGGGCCTCCCCCCTCAACTCAGTACTGCCCTTTAGCAGCCTCGCCGCCGGAAACTATGGCTATGCTGGCGCTGGTCCCAAGGCGGGTGGCGCCGGCCTTTATCATGGCAGCGGCCACTTCGGCGTTCTTGATGCCGCCGGAAGCCTTCACTCCCATCTCCGGACCCACGGTCTCGCGCATAAGCGCGATATCTTCGGGGGTGGCCCCGCCGGAGCCGAAGCCGGTGGAGGTCTTTACGAAGTCGGCCTGGGCCTGTTTGGACATTCTGCAGGCACGGACTTTTTCATCCTTGGTAAGGTAAGAGGTCTCAAGTATTACCTTCAGCGTCTTGCCGCGGGTGGCGTCGCGCACGGCCTTAATATCGTCCAGCACCAGTTGGTCGTTGCCGGACTTCAGCGCGCCTATGTTTATCACCATATCTATCTCGTCGGCGCCGTTGGCTATTGCGTCACGGGCCTCAATGGCCTTCACGGTAGGGGTGGTGGATCCCAGCGGGAACCCTATCACGGTACAGACCATAACGGAGGAACCGCGCAAAAGGCCGGACGCCATGGCCACGTAGCCGGGGTTCACGCAGACCGAGGCGAAGCGGTACTTGCGGGCTTCCCCGCAGAGCTTGCCTATCTCCTCCTGTGTGGCATTGGCTTTGAGCAGGGTATGGTCTATCATGCCGGCGATCGACGAGCTCTGCTCATTCGGGTTGCAGAAGCTGACGCGGTCGGCGCTGGCCTTCACCTGCTGGGGAGTATAATTGGAAAGCGGGTTGCATTTTTGGCAGGAGGAACTGCAGGTATTTTCCTCCAGGCGGCAGTCTCCCTGGCCGGGGCGGGCTTTGGGGGCGTCGGCGCCCGGTTTGTTCACCAGCGGCTCCCGGAAGACCTTGCCGGCGGTGCCTATGGTAACGGAATCGCCAAGGGTCTGCCTGGGGGCGGACTGGCCGCCGCCTTTCATTATCCTGGCCACCTCGGCCGCTATTTTCTTTATATCTTCGTCGTTCATATTTTATTCCTTTCCGGTAATATGCACTGTGTCCACTATCCCGGCTATAACCGTGCGCACCGGGGCTTTAGGGTTCTTCAGGATCTTCCTGGCCGAACCGCCTTCGTCCACTATTAAAACGGTATCGCCTGCGCCCGCGCCCTGGTTGCCGTCCAGCGCCAGCGCGGCTTCGCCTGTAAGTTTATTGTTGTCCAGCGGGTCCACGGCCTTAACCAGCAGCATCGTGGCGCCCTTAAGCCCGGGGTGCTTGCGGGTGGCCCACACATTTCCGATAACTTTTGCGATAAACATTCAGTAAGTCTCCAGTTTCAAGTCACCTGTCACACGTTATAAGGAAACCCTTACTTGCTTGTGGCCTGTGTCTTGTGACTTGTGACCGTTTTTCCGTCTATGATGCCTACTATCGCCGCGTCTACGGGGGGCATTTCCTGGTTCACGGCAGTCTCTCCTTCCCAGCCTTCGAAGGCCACTATAGCCTCACGAGACGCCACGAAAAAAACCATCTCCCCGGCCCCCGCCCCTACGGTATCGCCGGCTACGATCGGCTCCCCGGAAGGTTTGTCGGTTTCCCAGTCCAAAGGCTGTATAAGCAGCATGGTCTTAGCTCCCATGCCGCAGCATTGCCTGGAACAAAACACCCTGCCAATAACCTTAGCCTGTTTCATAAAAATGCTTGAGGCGGGAACGCTTGACGCCGGAATGCTTTTTAAAGAGTCTCCCTCCTGTGCCTTCCAGCCTCCCAGCTTCTCCTAGCAGCAGCGCTGCTCTATCGCGGTTATCTTGTCCAGGCGCTTCTGGTACTTACCGCCTTCAAAAGGGGTATTGAGCCAGACCTTCGCCATCTCCTGCAGCGCCAGTTCCCCGTGCGTCTTGCCTCCCAGGCACAGCACATTGCAATCCTCGTGGGCGGAGGCGAAGCGGGCGGAAATAATGTCGTACGCCGCCACGGCCCTTATGCCCCGCACCTTATTGGCGGCCAGCGGCATGGCGCCGTTGAAGCCGTCCAGCAGCAAGCCCTTTTCAAACTCTTTTTTACGCACCGCCTCGCTTACCAGAAAAGCCACGTCCGGGAAATCCACCGGGTCGGTGGAGTAGCAGCCGAAATCGGTCACTTCATGTCCCAAGCCCTGCAGGAACTTCTTAAGCTTTTCCTTTGCCTCGAAACCCGCGTGATCGGAGCCGATAATTATCCTCATAAAAGGTCCCCCTTATATCACCGCGCCCATATATTCATGCGCGTTCGGTATCACCACGCGGCTTACCACGGCATCCTCGCCGACAGCCTTAACTCCCGCAGACACGGCAGTGCGCACCGCGCCCGGCTCGCCTACCACGGTGAAATAACCTTTACCGCCTATGCCCTTGCCAAGCTTTATCTCCGCCACATGCACGAAGGCGGCCTTGGCGGCCGCGTCGGCGGCGAACAGCGCCGACAGGGCCTCTTTGGTCTCCACGATGCCGACGGCCTCAATACTGGCGGGTTTAATTTTCCTGTCTATAGCAGCCAGCGCCCCGGCATGCACATTGCGTATTATGTGCCGGATCAGCACGGCATTGCCGGCGACCTCGGCGCCTTTGGCCAGGGAAGATTCAACCTCCCCCACCGGCCCGGAGATCACTATCAGGTATTTACCCCGTGAAACCGCCTGGTGCAGTTCCGGTTTTATGCCCGCCGCCTTGCACATGAAGTCGAGGGTTTCCATTCCCTTGGCTATAGAAGAAATTTCCATCAATCCCAATGCCGTGTTTGCCTGCATATAAACTCCTTATGCTATCCTGAAATCTCCCACTACGCTGCACTGCAGCGGACGTACGAAATGACTGGTCTTGGTTATGCCGTCGCCGGTAGGCGTGCCGATGGACATGGAGGCATACCCCTCACCCAGGCCCAGGCCGTGCAGCGTGCAGCCGTTCTTGACGAAGATGGAGCAGGCCATGCGGCGGCCCATTTTGGTCATGTTCTTGACATTGGTGGAATACAAGCCGGCCGAATGGTGATTGTCCCACTCCACCAGGCGGGCCAGTTCTATGGCGGCGTCGATATCTTTCGCCGTCGTCACCGGCAGGACCGGCATCAGCTGCTCGCTCACCACGAAAGGATGGTCATTGGGCACTTCTCCCCAGAGCACCCGCACCTCGTCGGAAAGGTCCAGCCCGATGGCCTTGGCTATAACGGACGGGTTCCTGCCGATGAAGGCGCGGTTCACCTTGGGTTCGCGGCCCGGTTCGGGTATCGCCACCTTGGCCAGGGCGTCCATCTGGGCGCGGGTCAGTTCATAAGCGCGGCCGTCCTGGCGCATGGCTTCAAGAAAGCGCGCGCGGGCGGCCTCTACCACTATCACTTCCTTCTCCGCGATGCAGAGCACATTATTATCAAAACCGCAGCCGAAAATTATTTCCTTCGCGCAGTCCGGGAAAACGGCCGTCTCGTCCACCACTATGGGCGGGTTGCCGGGCCCGGCGGCTATGGTCTTGCAGGCCTTGCCGGCGGTCATCGCCACTTTCACAATGGCCGGGCCGCCGGTGACCATGTTCATACGGCCCTTGGGGTGGCTTAAAAGCTGCTTGGTGGCCTCCTGCGTGGGTTTGGCTATGGTCGTTATCAGGTTGACCGGCCCGCCGGCCGAAACGATGGCTTTGTCCAGTACCCGCACCGCGTCGGCCACGCAGCCCTTTGCGGCAGGATGCGGTGAGAAAACCACCGAATTGCCCGCGGCAAGAATGCCGATGGCGTTGCTGATTATGGTGGCGACGGCGTTGGTCGACGGCGTTATGGCCGCCACCACCCCGAAGGGCGCATACTCCACAAGAGCCAGCCCTTTGTCGCCGGTATAGGCCACCGCCCGCAGGTCTTCCACCCCGGGGGTCTTATCCGCGGACACAAGGTTCTTGGTGACCTTGTCTTCCACCCGGCCCATACCTGTTTCGGACACCGCCATTTCCGCCCAGCGGCGGGCATTAGCGCGGGAGACCCCGCGCATGGCGGCTATTATCTTCTTACGCGCCTCTAAGCCCAGGTCCTGGAAAACAGGCTGGGCTTTCTCCGCCGCATTGACGGCCTCGTCCACGGTATCGAACACGGGGCCGTCGGAAGAGGGAGCGGGCGCGGCGGGAGAGGACTCAAGGTTGCGTACGACCTCGGTCACTATCTTTTTCAGGTCTTCTTCGCTTATCGGCATGGTTCCGCCCATTACTGGAATTTATCCGTCGACTTCTTGAACACTACCCTGCCGTCCTTCTCTATAGTGTCCACTATGGCGAAGACCGTGCAGTCCACCGGCGTGTTCTCGGTCTTCGTGGTCTGGCGGGCGCTGGAACCCTGTACCAGCAGCACCAGTTCCCCGGTGCCGGCGCCCACGGCGTCCACGCCTACCAGCGTATTGCCGCGCGGTTTATCGTCCAAACCCACGGGCTGCACCATCAGGAGCTTGGTCCCCACAAGTTTATCGTCCTTGCGGGTACAGACCACATTACCCACTACTCGTGCAAATAGCATAGATCCTCCACTGGAGAAGTAAATAGTAAAGGGTAAAGAGATTGACAGGTTCCCCGGAACCTTATACCCTTTACTACTTACCCTTCACCCTTTACTTCTTCCTGGCTTCGCTTATCGGCAGCTTGCCTTCAAGGTCGCCGTGGGGCTGCGGTATCACGTGCACGCTCACCAGTTCGCCCACTTTCTGGGCGGCGGCGGCGCCGGCATCGCAGGCGGCGCGGCAAGCCGCCACTTCGCCCCTGAAAAGTATGGTCACAAGGCCCGAGCCTATCTTTTCGTAGCCTACTA
>PEXO01000249.1:0-796 GCA_002779045.1 Elusimicrobia bacterium CG08_land_8_20_14_0_20_59_10
CGCCGGGGACAACTGCAGTATCTCTTTGAAAGCTGTTGGTTTTTGAGGCGCGGCGGCCCTAGCTTCCCCGGCTGCAGCAGGCGGTTGAGCTCCTGCGCGGGGAGAAAATCCTTATCCCTTTCAAGGCTGGCGGCCAGGTGCCTGCCGGCTTCGGCCATTTTCCCTTCCAGGTAACACAGTTTCCCCAGGTTGTATAGGGCCTGCCCGCTTTCCGGGTAGAGGCTCGCGGAGTTTTTAAAGAACTCCCGGGCCGTTTTCCTGTCGCCGGTCAGGGACAGAAGAATGCCGGCCTCGTTATAGACCATCGCCCGCTGCTGCCTTGTCGCCGCCAGGTTGACGGCCTGGCGCAGCGCTGCAATGGCCCCTTCATAGTTCTGTGTCTTGCGCAGCGCGTCGGCCAGGCGCATCCTGGTAAGGAAGTTCCACGGGTTTTTCTGCGCGTCGTAGCGCCACAGGCAAACATCGTCATGCCATACCGCCAGCCTGCCCTGTATATTGAACGCGAATAAAAGCGCCGCCGCGGCCAGCGCGGGGAAAAGATAGTTCTTCAGCCGCGGCCCGGCCGCGCGCGCCGCGGCCCCGAGCGCGACGGCCAGCCCTATCACCGGCAGGTAGGTGAGCCTTTCGGCCATGAAGAAGGTCATGGCGGCGATATTGAGCACCGGCAGCAGGGTCAGCCATAACCAGAACAGGCCCCAGGCCGCCAGGCGCTGCCCGCGCTTATAAAGGGCCGCGGTAAGACCGGCGTATAGCAGGCAGAGCAGCAGGGCGAAGGGGAAATAAAACCAGAACGAGT
>PEXO01000249.1:944-1512 GCA_002779045.1 Elusimicrobia bacterium CG08_land_8_20_14_0_20_59_10
AAAAAAACGCAGCGCTGTGAACAGCGCCGCCGGCAGCGCCAGGTAAAGGCCGAGGTCTTTGAGCTGCTTTTTTACGGGCAGGCGGGCGGCGGCCAGGTATGACAGCGCCAGCAGCGGCAGCATCACCGAGGTCTCCCGCGAGAACAGGGCCCCCAGCGCGCATAAAAAAGACAGCAGCAGGTGCGAAAGCCGGCCGTCTTTTACCCGGTGGATAAAGAAGATCAGGGCGGCCAGGATCAGCGCCGTGGAAAGCACGGTGGAGCGGCCAGCGATCCAGGCCACGGATTCCACGTTCGCGGGGAACAGGGCGAAGAAGGCGGCCGCTATCGCCGCGTAGAGCGTTTCAAAACCGAGCAGGGAGCAAAGATAAAACAGCAGCAGCGTATTAAGACAATGCAGCAGCACGTTCACGCAGCGGAAATAAGGCGGGTTAAGGCCTGCCGCGGCATAGTCCAGCGCATAGGACAGTACCGTGAGCGGGCGGTAAACGTCGGTATTGAGGCCCGTCACCGTGGAGCGGGTGGAGGGGTCGGAAAAGAACCTGAAGGTGTTGGACAGCGTTCTTATC
>PEXO01000249.1:1558-1742 GCA_002779045.1 Elusimicrobia bacterium CG08_land_8_20_14_0_20_59_10
CGTCGAGCGACCTGCCATAGACCAGGAATACCGCCGCGAAGGCAAGCGGGATAAGGAGCAGCCGCCGGTGTTTTGATGCCACCGCTTAATTATAAACAAGATGCGGCGGCGGAGCAAAGGGGTTCGGGACATTGTTCGGGACATTATTGATTGACTAACTTAAAGACTTGTTGGCCTTTTTGTT
>PEXO01000052.1 GCA_002779045.1 Elusimicrobia bacterium CG08_land_8_20_14_0_20_59_10
AAAAGACCCGGCGGCGCGGAGCCGTGTGGAGGTGCTGCTGTGTTATCCGGGCCTGCATGCTGTGTGGCTGCACCGCGCTGCCCACCGGCTCTGGAAAGCCGGCCTCTATCTGCCCGCGCGCCTGCTTTCGCAGCTGTCGCGCTTGCTGACCGGTATTGAGATACATCCCGGCGCCGAGATAGGAGA
Organism: Elusimicrobia bacterium CG08_land_8_20_14_0_20_59_10; assembly: GCA_002779045.1. Classification (GTDB taxonomy): domain Bacteria; phylum Elusimicrobiota; class Elusimicrobia; order Elusimicrobiales; family UBA9959; genus UBA9959. Next base: position 187 of record PEXO01000052.1, read on the forward strand.
GCGTTTCTTTATTGACCATGGCATGGGTGTGGTAATAGGGGAAACCGCGGAGATAGGCGACGATGTCCTGCTTTACCAGGGCGTGGTGCTCGGCGGCATTTCCCTGGAGCATAAGAAGCGTCACCCCACCCTGGGCAATGGCGTGGTGGTGGGCGCCGGCGCTGTTGTGCTGGGAGCCATAAAGATAGGCGACCGCTCGCGCATAGGGGCCGGCTCCGTGGTGCTGCATGAGGTGCCGCCCGATACTACGGTGTTCGGAGTGCCGGCCCACAGCGCGCGCGGCGGGGCCGCCGGCGCAGCTCTGGACCATAACAGGCTGCCGGACCATTGCGCCGAGCAGATGCGCCATATACAGGAAAAACTTAATGCCCTGCGTTCGGAGCTGGCCGGCAAATGAAATACGCTCAGGATATGACAGGTCTTATAGGCCGCACGCCGCTGGTGAGGATAAACCGTCTGTCCTCCGGAAAAGCGCTGCTGCTGGCGAAACTGGAATTTTTCAACCCCTCTTCCAGCGTCAAGGACCGGACCGCCTTCGGTATGCTGACCGACGCGGAGGCTCGCGGCTTACTGAAACCCGGGGCCATTGTCGTGGAACCCACCAGCGGTAATACCGGCATCGGGCTGGCCTGGCTTTGCGCCATTAAAGGCTATAAACTGGTGCTGACCATGCCGGAGACCATGAGCGCCGAGCGGCGCCGCATTCTGAAAGCTTTCGGGGCCGAGCTGGTGCTTACGCCCGGGCCGGCCGGCATGGCCGGTGCCGTGGCGAAAGCGGAGGAACTGCTCGCCGCCGCTCCCGGGGCCTTCATGCCCCGGCAGTTCTCGAATCCCGCCAACCCGGCCATACATGAAAAGACCACCGCCGAAGAGCTCTGGAACGACACGGAGGGGAAGCTGGACGTGCTTGTGGCGGGCGTGGGCACCGGCGGCACGATAACGGGCATTGCCCGGGCGCTTAAAAAACGTCGTCCCGGTGTTGAGATCATCGCTGTGGAACCCGCCGCCTCCCCGCTGCTTTCCGGCGGAACCGCCGGTCCGCATAAGATACAGGGCATAGGCGCGAATTTCGTGCCGGAAGCGCTGGAGAAAGAACTGTTGGACCGCGTAGTTCCCGTAGGGGACGCCGAGGCCGGGACCATGGCGCGCCGCCTGATGCTGGAGGAGGGGATTCTGGCCGGCATCTCCTCCGGAGCCGCGATGTGCGCCGCCGTGGAAACCGCGGCAAAACCGGAATATGCCGGCAGGACCATCGTGGTCATCCTTCCCGATACGGGCGAGCGCTACCTCAGCACCTGGCTTTTTGAAGACTTGAAGTAAAAACTCTTGCCCGCGGAGGCGGAAAGGTCCCGGGAAAGCGGCCAGGCTGGAAATATATGACAAGATCCTCTACTATCCTCGGCATTATGAGCGGTACCTCCGCCGACGGGCTTTCTATCGCGCTCTGCAGAGCCGCCGGGCATTCCCTGAAGGTGCTGAACTTCTCCAATTATCCGTACAGCCGCGCGCTGCAGGAGCGGATACTGGCCGCCAGTGAGATGAAAACGCCGGAGCTCTCCGCTCTCAATTTCGAGCTGGGGCGCCTCTGGGCCGGTTTTGTGCGGCAATTCTGCCGCGCGCATAAAGTGCCGTATAAAAGTATCGCCGTGATAGGCTCGCATGGGCAGACGGTCTGGCATGCACCCGGTAAAAAAGGACATACCCTGCAGCTGGGCGAGGCCTCTTTTATCGTAGAGGAGACGGGGCGGCCGGTGGTCTGCGATTTCCGCCCGGCCGATATGGCCGCGGGGGGGGAAGGCGCACCGCTCATCCCTTTCCTGGACGAATACCTGTTCGGCGGCGGAAGGCCGGTGGCACTGCAGAACATCGGCGGCGTGGGTAATATAGCTTTTGCGGGCAAAGGCGTGAAGACCTTCGGTTTCGATACCGGCCCGGGTAATTCGCTGATGGACACCGCCGTCTTCGCGCTTAGCGGAGGGCGGCGCTCATACGATAAAGGCGGGGAACTTGCCTGGCGCGGCGAGCCGGACCGGGAAAAGGTGCAAAAGCTCCTGTCCCTGCCCTTCTTCCGCAGAACTCCGCCCAAGTCCCTGGACCGCAATGATTTTTCCAAAGCTTTCCTTAAAGAACATTTCGGCCGGATAAACGGCGGGAATTCACGGGACCTGCTGGCCACGCTGAACCTTTTTACCGCGGCCTCCATTGCCCTGGCATTTAAAAAATTCGCCCCGCGCGGCAGCCGCGAGCTGATAGTCAGCGGCGGGGGAGCGCTGAACCCGGCGCTGCTGGATAATATCTCCGCGCTGCTGCTGCCCTCCGGGGTCCGGGTGCGCTCCTGCGCGGAACTGGGCCTGCACCCGCTGGCCAAGGAGCCCGCCTGTTTCGCCCTGCTGGCGCGCCTTGCCCTTGACGGGGCGGTCAACCATTGTCCTTCCGCCACCGGGGCGCGCGGACCGCGTATTCTGGGGAAAGTGATAAGGCCGTGAACGACCCGGGCCGGCATTCCAGGGCCTCCACGCTAGACTTGACCCTCAGGGCTTTCAAATACCGCAATTACAGGCTGTTCTTCGGCGGCCAGTGTATCTCCCTGGTAGGTACCTGGATGCAGATGGTGGCGCTCAGCTGGCTGGTTTACCGCCTTACCGGTTCCACGGTGCTGCTGGGCGTTACCGGCTTTGCCAACCAGATCCCCAGCCTGCTGCTGGCGCCTTTTACCGGGGTGGCCGCGGACCGCTTCGACCGCAGGAAGATCCTGCTGTTTACGCAGGCGCTGGCCATGACGCAGGCCCTGGCCCTGGCGCTGCTGGTCCTTTACGGTTCGCCGCAGATCTGGCAGATAATTTCCCTGGCCGTCATGCTCGGGGTAGTGAACGCTTTCGATATGCCCGCCCGGCAGGCCTTCGTAATAGAACTGGTGGAAAAAAAGGAGGACCTCCCCAATGCCATCGCGCTGAATTCCTCCATGTTCAATTCAGCCAGGCTGGTGGGGCCTTCCATAGCCGGACTGCTTATCGCCGCTTTCGGAGAGGGAATATGCTTTCTGCTCAATGCCCTTTCCTATCTGGTGGTGATAGCGGCTTTGCTCGCGATACGCCCGCCCCGGTCCCGCCGGGGTGCGGCGCAAAAGAAGGATGCAGGCGGTTTTATTGAAGGTCTCTGGTACGCTTTCTCCTATGCGCCCATACGCTACATCATAATGATGATGGCGGCCGGCAGCCTGCTGGGAATGCCCTACACCGTACTTATGCCGGCCTATGTCAAGGAGATACTGCACGGGGGGCCGGAGACGCTGGGTTTCCTGATGGCCTCCGCCGGCTGCGGTGCGCTGCTGGGCGCCCTTCGCCTGGCGGGCCGCAGGTACCCCGCCGGGCTTGAGCGCGGGATACCGCTCTTTACCGGCATTTTCGGGTGCGGACTGCTGGCTTTCTCCTTTTCCACCGTTTTCGCGCTTTCGGCCGTGCTGATAGCGGCGGCCAGCTTCGGGATGATAAGTTTCATGGCCTCGGCCAATACCGTGGTGCAGACCCTGGTGGACGACGATAAGCGCGGCCGCGTGATGTCCCTGTACGGCGTGGCTTTCATGGGAATGGCGCCTTTCGGCAGCCTGCTGGCGGGCTGGGCAGCCAGCCGCCTGGGCGTGGCCTATACTATCGCTCTCAGCGGCGCTCTTGTCCTAGCCGCCACGGCCTTCTTTATCTCAAGGCTGGACAGGATCACGGCTCACGCCGCCCCGGTCTATAGCCGCCTGGGCCTGCTGGAGATAGCGGCTGAAGATATTAGGGAAGCATCGGACGCGGGCAGAACTCTGTAAAAGGTTCCGGACTGTCGGCAATAGCTTGCGTATTATTGTAGAATTTAACTGCCATGGAAAAACGCGAACGCTCGGTCATCTCCGGCGATATCAAAAGCATCCTTAAAAAGGTCTCGCGCACGCTTTACTTAAGCGTAAGCATCCTGCCCGAGCCGGCTCGTTCCCTTATGGGGCTGGGTTACCTTCTCTGCCGCGCCATGGATTCCGTTACGGACCTTCCCGCTCTCCCGGCCGCGGAGAAAACGGCCATCTTGAGCCTTATGAGGGGTCTCGATACCCCCGGCAACGCGGCCCGCCTTGAAGAGCGGGTCAAAAGAGCGGCGGAGTCGGCTTCTGCGGCGGAGCGTGAGCTGCTGCTGAAGTTCGGCAGGATAGTTTTGCTGTATGAAAAGACCTCACCGGAGGATAAACAGCTTTTTTCGGTCCTTTTTTCAGGGGTCATCTCCGGCATGGAGATGGATATCAGGTGTTTTCCCGGAGGGAAACCGGCGGCTTTCCCCTCCGCACTGGAGCTTGAGCGCTACTGCGCGCTTATCGGCGGCGTTCCCGGGATCTTCTGGGCGAGGCTTTACCGCGAGGTTATAAAGAAGGATTCTCCTTCCGCGGCAAATTTCCCTTCGGAGAATGACGCGGAGCAGATAGGTTCCGCTCTGCAGATGACTAACATCCTCAAAGACATTGCCGCGGACCTGCGCCTGGGGCGCTGTTATCTGCCGCAGAGCGATCTGGACGAGAAGCACCTAAAACCCGCGGACCTGCTGGACCCGGCGAACATGGGCCGGCTGCGCGGCACAATTTCCAAATGGTCGGCCTGGGCGCTGGAGCGCTTCGATATGAGCGAAGTTTTCCTGTCGGCGATACCCAAAACTGAGTTCGCTCTGCGCGCGGCCTTTATCTGGCCCGTTTACTGGGCGATGGACACGCTGGAAGAGGTAGCCCATTCCAACCTCCTGGACCCCGCAACCACGCCCAGGATAAAGCGCAGCCGCATATACGCCACTATTGCGGCCACCCTGCCCCTGCTGCTCAGTAATACCGCTTTCGCGCGCGGTTACCGCTTTCGCCGTGAAACCCTTATCGTTTCCCTTAGGGCTTGCAACGAAATAATATGACCATCTGGAGGCCCATATTTGGCCGTTTGAGGAGCATAGCTCTTGATACGGCATGGCCATAGGCCTAATCGGATGCAAGGCGCGACGAACGAGCATACCGGTGGTCTGTAAGTGAGGAGCAACGCGGCAGCCGGCTCAAAGATGGGCCTCCCGCGGCGGGCTGGCCGCTTTTGGGCTACGCCTTTGCGGCATTACGCTAAAGTACATGCAGTACGTGTCGCTTCATGCCGCTTCGGCGTAACCCAAAATCGGCTCAGCCAGGTGGTCATATTATTTCGTTGCAAGCCCTTACCGGGGGGAATCACGAGGAGAAGACTTTATGAGGTTCTGCGTCCTGTTCTGCGCCTCGCTTCTTTTATTCGCGGGCTGTTCCCGGCGCCTCAACCCCGCCGAAAAAGAGGAGGCCCGCCGGGCAGGGCTGGAACTGCAGTCCGTGCTGGATATGGTCTCTTCGCGGAGCATCCCGCCGGTGGATTTTGAACTGGGTTCCGCGCAGCTGAAAAGATCGTCTTACCAACTGCTCGATAAGGTGGCGCAGGTCCTACTCGGGCATAATAAACTCAAGCTGATCGTTTCCGGGCATACCGACGACACCGGGTCAGCCGAATTCAACCAGGAGATGTCGGTAAGGCGTGCCGGGGCGGTCAAGCAGTACCTGGCCGAAAAAGGCGTTCATCCCGATTCCGTACGGGTTTACGGTTTCGGGGAAACGCAGCCGCTGGTGAAAGGCAACTTGGAAGCCGACCGCGCCCTCAACCGCAGGGTGGAGTTCCGCATCACGACGCGGGACTGGGGCTCCGTCTTCTGAACTGCGGGGGGGCGCGGCGTCAGTTGTCGCCGTATGCCGGCTTGTAATTTTTTATATTTGTAGGCGAACTTGGAGGGCCTTCCCGTCGGGGCCGCTTCTTCGGACCATTGGAATTCCCGCTCGCCTATGCGGACCAGGTCGTCCTGGACCACGCCGGCCTTTTTCAGCGCTTTATCCAGGCCTATAAGCTTGAAGATCCTGCGGAGCCTGTCCCAGGAGTCCGGCTGCATGAAATTCGTCATTGCCACCAGCTTGTCCACTTTCTCCCCCAGGACCCTTACGACCCCGTCCGGGTCCCTGACCAGCGTGAGGCCGCGCTTCACCGGTTTCGGGCCTTCGTTCGGGGCGTCCTCCTGCGGTCGGTAAAGATCGTCGTCCTTTATGGCGGGCAGCAGCTTGATGACCCTGTCGAGCAGGCGGCTTAAGCCTTTACGGGATACCCCTGATACCAGGAAAACCTCCCGCTTTTTGAACTTGCCGGAGAGCTCTTTGAATATTTTATCCGCGCCCGGCAGGTCAGCCTTGCTTACCGCCAGGAGCACCGTCTTTTTGGCCAGTTTCGGGTGGTAGGTTTTCAGCTCTTTCTCTATTATCCTTACCGCTTTTTCCGGTTTTACGCCGGAAAAGCCCTGCGGGTCCACCAGGTGTATCAGCAGCCTGGTGCGGAGTATATGCTTTAAGAACTGGCCCCCGAGGCCGCGGCCGGCATGGGCGCCCTCTATAAGGCCGGGGATGTCGGCCGCCGCGAAACTTTTGCCCTTGTGATCGACTATGCCTATATTCGGGTTAAGCGTGGTAAAGGGGTAGGACGCCACCTTGGGCCTGGCGGCCGAGACGGCCGAAAGGAACGTGGATTTCCCGGCATTAGGAAAGCCCACCAGGCCCACGTCGGCCAGCACGCTGAGTTCGAGCCGCGCTTCGTACTTTTCTCCCGGCTCGCCGTTCTCCGAGATGCGGGGGGCGGTGTTGAACTGCGTTTTGAAAGCCGTATTGCCGCGCCCGCCGCGGCCGCCGCGCGCCGCCAGGAAGCGCTGTCGGTCTTCCTTGATGTCCGCTATAATGCGCCCGTCTCGTTTTACGATGGTGCCGCGCGGGACATAGATGGTGATATCCTTGCTCTTTAGCCCGTCCCTGCGGTTGCCCCCGCCCGGGGAGGCGTTAGGGACCGTTATATGCGGGTGGGAGGCCACCTCGGAGAGGGTGGTTATGTTGGCGGAGGCTTCGAACCAGACGTCCCCGCCCTTGCCGCCGTGGCCGCCGTCCGGGCCGCCGTAAGGGATGAACTTCTCCCTCCGAAACGAGGAGCAGCCGTGGCCGCCGTCGCCGGCTTTAAGGTAGATCCGGGCGGTGTCGATAAAACCGGAGCGCGTGTCACGCGGATTGCTCATAGCTAAAGGATAATAAAAAACCTCCTGAGTAGCCTTCGGCAGTCAGGAGGTTTTTGCTCTTTTAATTTTATTTGGCGGGGGGATAAACGCTTATCATTTTCTTGCCGCGTTTCGCCCATTCAAACTTGACTACGCCGGTTGCCTTTGTGTAAAGCGTGTCGTCCGAACCCCTTCCCACATTGGCGCCGGGCAGGAACTTGGTGCCGCGCTGGCGCACCAGTATCTCCCCCGCTTTCACCGCCTGCATGCCGTAGCGTTTAACGCCAAGGCGCTGGCCGGGACTGTTGCGTCCGTTGGTGCTTGAACCCTGTGCTTTTGTACTGGCCATGATGAACCTCTATTTAAAAACTCGCGGGCAGGTCCCTGCGGACGCCGTCCGCGCGAAGCGGGCCGGGAACTATGTCAACTGGATATCCTTTACTTCTATCTCAGTAAGTTCCTGGCGGTGCCCCGAAGCTTTTTCATAAGCTTTTTTCGTTTTTTTCCTGAAAACTATAATCTTGGGGCCTTGAAGGTGCCGGATCACCCGGGCGGTTACTTTTGCGGCAGGAGAATCGGAAGCCGCGGCGTTCTTGACGTCCTGAGAGGCTGACCACAGCGCCTTGAAGGTTACTTCCTCGCCTTCCTGCACCGTGAGCTTCTCAACGTGAAGTACCTCGCCCGGGACTACCCAGTACTGCTTGCCGCCTGTTTCAATTATCGCGTACATGGGATATATATTATCAAAATCAGGGCCAACAAGCAACTTGCTCTTGCTCTTGCCAGGGATGAAGACCGAGCCTGGCCAGAGTCCACCACCGGGCCGCAGTCAGCCTTTTGAAAAGTCAAAGATTCAGGGCAGGAAATCGGATACGGCCGGAGCGTGACCAAAACGTTCGGCGGATACTGGGCTAGGTTTC
>PEXO01000173.1 GCA_002779045.1 Elusimicrobia bacterium CG08_land_8_20_14_0_20_59_10
TATTTTTCTGCCGATTTTTTAAAAAGCGAAAAACTTCGGAGAGAGAGGGATTCGAACCCTCGATACGGGTTTACCCCGTATGCCGGTTTAGCAAACCGGTGCCTTCAACCACTCGGCCATCTCTCCATATGAGCGCACAAACCGCGCCCGCATTATACGGGGTAATTTCATAATTCTAGAATATTTGGTAATATGGCACAATGGCGAAAGAGGAAAAGAAGGCTAAGATAGAGGCCGTAACGACCAATCGCAAGGCTCGCTACGACTATTTCATAACCGACACCTATGAGGCGGGGCTGGCCCTGGAAGGGCCGGAGGTGAAATCGCTCCGTCTCAAACAGGCCACCCTGACCTCCGCCTTCGCCAGGGCGGAAAAAGACGGACTTTACCTGCACGGCCTGCATATAGCGCCTTACGCCTATAACACCGTAAAAGAAATAGATCCTTTGCGGACCCGCAAGCTTCTGCTGCGCCGCCCCGAGATCCGCAAGCTAACCGGGGCGCTGTCCACAAAGGGCCTGACGCTCGTCGCTCTTGAAGTCTACTTTAAGAACGGCTGGGCTAAAGTACTGCTGGGACTGGCAAAAGGCAAAAGGACCGCGGATAAGCACGAAACGATAAAGAAGCGGGACATCGACCGCGAGATGCGCAGGGACTACAAGGACAAGTTCAAAGGCTGACCGGCCGCGCAACAAAAAAGGCGCATAGCGCCTTTCTTACCCCCCCTCCGTAATATCAGAACCTGAACCCCAGACCGGAGCTGTATAACATACGGTTATGCGTATAAACGGCGCCGACGGAAAGATAAGCCAGTTTTACCCTCGCGCGGAATCCGGCCATATACCTCGGTTCAAAGACGGATACTTCTTTGCCGTTAAGAGAGCTGTCGGCGACGGACTGCACTTCAAGCCGGGTAGAGTCGAACCCCACTCCGACGAACGGAGCCAGTACGGGGACGTTCATGGAAGCCACCAGGCTGGAATTGAAATGCACCGCATAAAAATATTTATGGGCGGCCATATTGGCCATTACCACCAGCATCGCGTTGATCTTGTATTTCTCGTCGGAAACGTTCCACAGCCCGTAGCGCAGCCCGCCGCCGGCGACGGCCACCCCCTCGTACAGTCCTCCCCGCACAAAACCGTCCACGCGGTAAGGCATGCCTATTTCGGCCTGCACCAGCCCCAGGCCGAAGGCGCGGTTCTTTTTCATCACGGAATTTTTCAGGGAGGGCTTGAGCTGCATAGCGCCGCGAACACCCAGGTCAAAGCCGGAGAAACCGAGCGAACGCGCGGTCTGGTTGGAACCGGAACCGAGCAGGCCGCCAAGGTCCCCGGCAAAAGCTTTCAGATCGGAGGTGCCGGCCGCGTACAAGCCGTCATATTCAGCGCCCTGGGCGGAGGCGCATACCAGAAGCATTACAAGCGGGACGAGGATCAGTTTATGGCGCATAGTTCCCTCCGGACACGGCTCAGCTCTTGTCGGCCGCTCCGCCAAGCACTTCCTTCACCGTGGTAAAACCCAGCAGCACTTTCTCAAGCCCGTCCTGGGCTATG
>PEXO01000059.1:0-423 GCA_002779045.1 Elusimicrobia bacterium CG08_land_8_20_14_0_20_59_10
TATAGGGGTGTATAACAACTATTCCCAGATCGGCGCGGAGCCGGGCGGTTCCTTTACCGGAGCCGATTTTAGTATAGCGCCCGACAACGAACCTCCTGATTCCGCCATAACTTCTATTACGGACGGCGCAACCATCCCCGGCCTGCAGGCCATAGCGGGCCTGGCGGGGGACAATATCGGCGTGAACGGCCTTGAAGCGGCTATGGAGGACGCGGCTACGGGTCTGTGGTGGAACGCTCAGGAAGGGCAGTGGGTGACGAGCACTACCGGCCCCTTGTTCGGCGATGCGCGGGCCGTACTACAAGGCCCGCCGAACGACCTGAACTGGACTTTACGGGCGGATGCGGGTGACGGCGCGTTGGCCAACTTGGCGTCGAATCTGGTCACCGGCGGCAATTACAAAATATACATCCGCGCCCGTGA
>PEXO01000059.1:505-647 GCA_002779045.1 Elusimicrobia bacterium CG08_land_8_20_14_0_20_59_10
ATAAGCGGCGTTATTACGGCGCCGGGGCTTACGGCGGGGACGGACCTCACGGTGCTGGCTTCCGGCGACTATTTCCGCGGCGATATGATTACGGCTGCCCTGCAGGCGCAGGACGGTAGCGTGAGCTATAGTATAACGGTTC
>PEXO01000059.1:720-1117 GCA_002779045.1 Elusimicrobia bacterium CG08_land_8_20_14_0_20_59_10
TTACATGCAGGTGAATGTGGCCACCGATGAAACCGTGTCAAATATAGATTTTGCCCTGGCGTCCGATAACGAGCCGCCTAATTCCGCGATAACTTCTATTACGGACGGCGCGACCATCCCCGGCTTGCAGGCTATAGGCGGCATGGCGGGGGACAATATCGGCGTAAACAGCCTTGAAGCGGCCCTGGAAGACGCGGCTACGGGCCTGTGGTGGAGCGCGTCGGACGGGCAGTGGGTGACAAGCGACAGCGGTCCTGTTTTCGGCGATGTGCGCGCGGCAATGCAAGGTCCGCCCAACAACCTTAACTGGACCCTGCCCGAGAATCCCGGCGACGGCGCGTTGGCCAACTTGGCGTTGAACCTGGTCACCGGTGGCAGTTATAAAATATACATCCGC
>PEXO01000179.1:0-5634 GCA_002779045.1 Elusimicrobia bacterium CG08_land_8_20_14_0_20_59_10
CCCTCACGGCGGGACCGCGCAGCGCGGCCAGCACATCTTTCCAGCCGCGCCCGCCCAGGCTTTTAGGCGCGTCGTCGGAGGTAATATTGAAACCGCCCACGAAAGCCGCGCCATCCGCGCAGAGTAGCTTGCGGTGGTCCCTCTTTATCCAGTTGCGGTAGGGCCGCCACAGGGAGATGGGCATAAATTCGGCGGTCTTCACCCCGGCCGCGGCCAGCTCCAGGAAAAAATTCCTGTCGGTCCGTATGGAGCCCACCGAATCGTAGACAAGATAGACCGGCACCCCCTCGGCGGCTTTGGCGCGCATAGCCTCCGCGAACAAGCGCCCCGCTGAGTCGTCGGAAAAGGCATAGAATTCCAGCAGGGCGTACTTGCGCGCGCCGCGCAAGGCTTCGAGCATGGCGCAATAAGCCTCACCGCCGCTCTTCAGCAGCGAAACGGCGTTCCCGTTTACCGCGTTCTCCGTCCTGAAGCAGTAGTTCCGCCAGTCGCGTTTTTCTTCCATATAATTTTTTTCAGCCGCGCGTAACGGGCACTGTCGAAAGCCGCGAGCGAGTACTGGTAGGGGTTGTGCCGCTTGACCGCCGGAACGTCAGGCATCGCCTCCAGCAGCGCGCGCGCCTGCGCCGCGCGCCCGGTGCCGGCGTACAGCTCGGCCAGGTCCAGCCTGGCCTCACAATAGTAAGGCTCCAATTCCAGCGCCCGCCTGAGCGCCGTCTCCGCGGGCCCCGTAAAACCCAGGGCCGAAAATACCCGGGCCTCACCCCGGGCGAGAAAGGGGTCCTTGGGCGCATCGAGGGCCTGCGAACGGACCAGCGCCAGCATAAGGGCAGGGCTATGCCCCTGTGAGGCTTCTTCCGCGCCGGCGGCGGCTAGTCTCCCGCGCACGCCGGGAGCGGTGATAAAAACGGACGCCAGGCCGGCGGCCGCTAAAAACGCCGCCGCCAGCTTAACCCGTAGCCCTCTATCCGCAGGCTCCCCCGCGGCGGCGGGCTCCCCGGTTTTCCCGCCGGAAACAAAGCCCAGCGTTCCCCAAAACAGCAGGCCCACCGCACCGGAATAAAAAATTATGTCCACGCAGCCCTGTATGAAGACGGCCGCGGCGCAGGCGGCGAGCGGCAGCTGCTCCCTGAACCTGCCTGACAGCGCAGTCCAGACCGCCAGCACAAAAAGCACCGCGGCCGGGAAGCCCGCTTCCGCGGCCAGGTTAAAAAGCTCGCCGTGCGCGTGAGGGGTGGAATGTCCGTACCAGGAGATGCCGTCGAAGAACGGGAACTTGACCGCTTCAAAGGCCTGCCCGAAAAGGCCGGGCCCGGCCCCCAGCAGGGGATTTGCGCCGGCTATTTCCAGGGCCGCGCCCCAGAGCTGCGGCCTTTGAAAGGCGCGCGGGTCGGAAAGCTTCAGCAGAACTTCCCAGGCGTGGCCCGGCAGGAGGGCGGCGGATAAAAGCGCGGCCAGGCCCAGCCCGGCGAGCGTTCTGCGGCGGCCAGCCAGCGCCAGGGCCGCAGCCGCGCTCAGGAAAGCCGCCGCCAGCGCCCCCCTGGAACCGGAAGCCAGCACGCCCCCGGCCAGCAGCAGCGCCAGGGCCGCGCCCGCTATCTTGTCCCGCCGGTCCCCGTCGGCGGAGAGAAGGGCGGCCGGGAAAGCGGCCGCGGCGAAGGCGGCCGAATAATTCGGGTTGGCGCCTATCAGCCCGTAGATGGGCATTCCGGAAAACCTCTGTACGAGAAAGGCCGCCGAAGAAAGAGCGCCCAGGAATTTTATCGCCCGCAACCAGCCTTTTTCTCCTTCGGGGCAGGAGACCGCGCTGAGATAAAAGATACCGGGCAGCGCGCAGGCGGCGAGACTCGCGACGGAGGCCCGGGGATCCGGGGAAAAGACCGCCGCGGCGGCCAGCCAGAAGAAGAACAGCAGCACGACGGGATGCTCTTTGGGGCGGAAAGGCCGCCCGTCCAGCACGAACCAGGGCAGAAAAAAAACGCTGAAACCGAGCCAGGCCGCCGGGGAGCGCAGGCCTCCCGCAAAAAAAGCCAGAACGAGGAAGATCCCCGCGGCATACAGCCCCGGCCGGCGCGCGGCCGCCTTCAGCGCGGTAAAGCTCATTTGTACACCCCGGCTTTGCGCGCGGCCAGGCCGGACGCCGCGCGCTCAAGGCCCGGCGCGGAGTAGATGCGCCCCAGCGCGCGCCACGCGGTCGGGCTGTACGGGTTTTCAAGCAGGGCCATCTCGTAATAGACAGCGGAGGAAAAGCCCCTGTCGGGATCCGCCGCGCGCAGGGAATTTATCCGCCCCAGCAGCTCCAGCGCCGGAAGCCTGAAAAGCCCGGGCCCCAGGTAGGGGCGCAGCCGCTCCCCGGCGGCGGCGGCGTTCCCGTTCAGCGCCGCTCCCGCGGCTTCCTGCCTTGCGCGCTCGAAAGCGAGGCTTTTAAAGTGCAGCAACAGCAGCGCGCCGGCCAGCAGCAGTGCAGCCGCGGCGGCGGCCTGAACCCGGCGTCCGCACGGGGCAGGCTCGGGACGGGCGCCGGGTTCGGCCAGCAGGTAGCAGAACAGCCAGAAGTTAGCCGGTACGGACAGGCCGAAATCCACCAGGGAATGGGCCAGCGCGGCTACGATCGCATACCTGGCGAGACCGCCGCGGCGGCGCAGGGCGGCCCAGAGGAAAGCGAACCAGGCGGCGGCGGCGGGAAGACCGTTCTCAGCGAGGAATTCCAGGTAGTAATTATGCGCGTAAATGGAGTGTTCGCGGAAGGCCCCGGCGCCCTGGAAGCCGGCCTGCGCCCAAGTGAACGACGCGTGCCCGAACCCGGACAGCGGCCGCGCCAGGAACATTTCCCAAGCGCTTCTCCACCAGGCGAGCCGCCCCGCCAGGGAATCGGCCTGCAGCAGGTAGAACACCGGGATCACCAGCGCCAATAGTCCCGCCAGCAGCCATTTGTTCTGCGAGCCCTCCCCGCTTTTTATACGCGAGCAGGAATAAAGCCCCGCCGCCGCCAACCCGGCCAGGACGGCTCCCAGCGACTGCGTCCAGAGAACCAGCGCGCTCAGCGCGGCGGCGAGCGCCCACGAACGGCGCTCCAGCGCCAGCGGGAAGACCAGTACGCAGTAAAGGGCCAGCGCGTTAAGGTTGGTGAGCGGCGCCCCCCTGGAGAGATCCTTCATCCAAAAGGCCTGCGCGAAACTCCAGAACACCACCAGCCAGGCCCCGCAGATCACCGCCGCGTCGGTTCTGCGGCGGCTGTCTCCGTCGAGAAAAGAAGCGTAGATGAAGATCAGCAGCCCGGCCGCGTAGTTGCCCCATTCATTGAAGACCTGGCCCTTGAAAGGGCTGGCCAGCAGCGAAAAAAGGGAGAACGCGGCGGCGCACCAGAGCGGGAGGAATTTTTTTGCGAAAACCGCCGGCAGGCCGGCGCCGCGCAGCTCGACAAAAACCCAGGCGAGAAAAGCCAGCAGCACGGCCTGCTGGAAAGCCAGCTGCAGGGGCAGGTCAAAAACCGCCTGCAACGAAGCCGAAAGCAGCAGGACAAAAGAGAATACGTAGACGAGCATTATGGGCGCCGCCCGCCGGAGCGGCCCGGCCGTCAGCTCTCAATGATCTTCGGCGTTACGAAGATCAGCAGTTCCAGGCGTTTTCTAGACACGGATTCCTTCCTGAAAAGCAGGCCCAGAAGCGGGATGTCGCCCAGAATGGGGATCTTATAAACATCCTTCGACTGGCTGTCGCGTATAAGGCCGCCTATCACAACGGTCTCCCCGTCGCGCACTATAACATTTGTGTCCGTGCTCCTGACATTGGTGCTGGGGGGCGTGGTCGCGCTCCCCCCCGACGCCTGGGTCACCTCGGGGTTGAGATGCATGGAGATGCGGCCGTCGGAATTGATAGAAGGGGTTACCTTCAGGATTATCCCCGAGGGGACATAGGTAACCCTGGCAGTCGTGACGGTGGCGCCCCCGGAGCCGACGGCGGACTCGGTGGTGGTGTAAGGCACCTGGTCCGTGATATTGATCGTGGCCTCCTTATTGTTGAGGGTGGCGACCTTGGGGTCGGAAAGCACCTTGAGCTTACCCTTCTTTACGGCGGCGGCTATGACCGTGTTGAAGGTAAAGTCGCTGATCTTCCCGAAAAAGTTCAAAGAGCCCCCGTAAGTGCTTCCGGCGGGCGTCGGCCCCGGCAGATTGGTAGTGCCGACGGCCCTGCCCGCGCTGTCCGTAAAGTTCCAGTTCACGCCCAGGTCAAAAGAGTCGTCAAGAGACACTTCCACCAATTTCACCTCTATCATCACCTGCTTGGGGATGCGGTCCAGGCTGCGTATGAAACGCGCGGTGGCCTCAAGACCGACAGGTGTGTCCGTGACGATAACGGCGTTGTTGACGTCGTCGGAAGAACACTTCGCGCCGCGCCCCTCGGCGGTCACCACCGAGTCTATCTGCGTCTTCATCCCGGCCGCCTGGGTATAGTTGAGGAAGAAGACCCGGGTCTGCATCATGGCGGACTTCTGCTCGTTCACTAGCGTTTTGGGGGAGGCTATGCGCAGGATATTGTTCCCCACCTGCTGCGCGGCCAGGCTCTTGACGCTCAACAGCGTTTCGAAAGCCTCGGAGAAAGGGACCTTGTCCAGCGAGATCGTCACCGTGCCGCTCACGTCGTCGCCGTAAATTATGTTGACGCCGGCCTTGGCGGCCATCATGTCCAGCACTTCGCGCACGTCGGCCTCGTTATAATCGAAACTGATCGGCTCGCGCGTCAGCGAATCCATGATATTGCGTCCAGGCGGAATATAGCGCTTTTGGGGGGTTATGACCGGGGAGCGCTGTTTCCGGGGAGCGGCGGGCCGCGCCGCGGCGGCCTCATAGGTCATTGTCACCCGCTTTTCCGCCGCCGGCTTCCCGTCCGGGGTTATCACCGTCACGCTTTTCGCCGGGGCGACAGGGGCGTCCTTTACGGAGTTCCCCTTCTTAATGCGCTCCCCCAGCATCACTATAAGTTCGGTGCCGCGGCGGGTTATCTCGTAAGCGGTCTTCTGCGAAAGGTCCATCACAATGCGGGATATACTGGGATTGCTCTTGAACTGCCCTGTGCGCACTCTGTGCAGCAGGAGGCCGCCGACAGGGATATCCTGCAGGGTCTTCATCCTGGAGTTCTGCAGTTCAAGCACCAGCCTGTCAGGCTGGCTCAGGCTGAACGTCTTGTACTCCACCGGGCGGTCGGTGGTTATGTACACGCTTTCGGCCGATACGCGCACGGATTCCACCGTGGCCGCCTCCAGCGCGTAAAGCAGCGGCGAATTCTGGAGCAGCAGCATTACCGCCGCCGCAAAAGCTGTTATCTTTTTCATCGTTTATCTCTCCGGGCCGGCGGCCTGCTCACTTCGTTCGTGCAGGTTCAGCTGGTTAACTTTTTTGTCTTCCGTCATCAGGATGACCTGTTTCCCCTTGACCACCCCGGAAACCCCGGGGACCGGTCTATTCTTCGCATCGGTGATACGCCCTGATTGCAGCTTGTAAAGAGCCCCTGTCGCCTTATCGCGCAGCAGCGCAATGCGGCCGCGGGAATCTTCCATAACGCCCGTAAGCGCCAGGTTGTAAATGGTAAAACTGGACGCCGCCACGCCGGGCTGCGCCCCTTTCGGCCTGGCGC
>PEXO01000179.1:5645-8202 GCA_002779045.1 Elusimicrobia bacterium CG08_land_8_20_14_0_20_59_10
TCGCCGTACACGGTAGAGGCGAGCAGCGGGTCGCGCAGGTTCTTGGTGACGTAAAGATCCGCCACCGTCACGGTAGTGGTGGAAATAAGGCTTTGCTGCGCGCAGGCGGGGATGGCCGCGGTCAGGAGTATGGCTGCAAGAAAGATTCGCATAAGATCAGCCTTTAAACTGGTACACCGCCAGCGTGAACGTCGCGCTGGCCGAGGAGGCGGGGTCGGACGTGGCGCTCATCGTGAGGTTCTCCGGCGTGAGTATGCGCTCCTGTATGCCCAGCGCGGTAAGGAACCGGCCGAGGTCGTGATACTTCCCGCTCACGGATATGGTATAGGACACCTTCAGGAAGTACGCCACCTGCGCACTCCCCGCCGGCGCCACGGACCTGACGTTCACCTTGTATTTCCTGCTGAGGTCGGTTATGGTGCGCAGCAGGTCCGGCAGCTTTCGTTCGCGCGGCAGCTTCTTCTCCGCGGCTTCCTTTTCCAGCTGCAGCGAGACCAGCTTCTCCTCAAGATTCTTATATTTGGCCTTCTGCGCATTGGCGTTGAGGATATCCGCCTCTATCGCGGCCACCTTCTTCGTCTTCTCCGTTATCGCCTTTCCGAGAGGCAGCCAAAAATAGAAAAGGTAACCATAGATAAAAAGAGCCCCGAACAGCAGGCCTCCCGCCAGCTGCCCCATCTGCTCTTTTGTCAATTGGATCTTGTTCATGGCTAGTTGTGCGTGTATGTGAAAGAGAGGGGCGTTGTAAAGAGCTTGCCGTCCTCCCCGTCGGCGATATTGATGGCCCCAACGTTCACGCCGGAATACGGCCCGGAGGTCTCCAGGTAATTTATCCAGTACGCCAGGTCATAAGCGGAACGCGAGTTCAGGGCCAGGGTCACTTTCATTGAGGCGCCTTGAACGGAGGTGCCGACCGAATTGAACCAGATAGTGGCAGGGAGGTCGCTGGTCAGATCCTGCATGAAATGGGTATAGAAGGTCCGGCCCTTGTTCACGCTGTTTATGGCGCCGAGGTATTTCTCCACTTCCGCGATCTTCCCCTGTATCACCTTCACCTGGTCCACGTCCTTCTGCAGGACGGCCAGTTCGGCCTGGCGCTTGGTAAGCGTGGCACTTATGGTTTTCTCCCGCGTGAACTGCCAGAGGGAAGCCAGTGAGATCACGGCGGCGACAAGCACGCCGGCCAGGATGGCCTTGGCGATGACCGCCTTGCGGTTTATCCGCTCTATGTACTCGGGAGGAATGAGGTTTATTCTTATCATTCTTCCCAGTCCTTAAGTTTGCGCAGCGCCAGCCCCGCGGCCACGGCCAGGGCCGGCAGCAGGTCTTTGGGCAGGTTCTTGGGCTGTTCCGGCAGGAAGGCCAGGGGATTGCACACTTCGACCGGGACCTTGAACTCCGCGGTAAGGAACTGCGCAATGTTGCCGAGATTGGCCATGCCGCCGGAGAGTATGATCTTGGAGATGGAATGGTCCACCCCCTGGGACAGGTAAAAATCTATGGACCTGGAAACCTCCGTGTAGAGGTCCTTGAGCACGGCGGATGCCGCCTTGGATACGGCTATTCCTTCCTTGTCGAAACTCTCGATGGCCGCTTCTTTATCTTCGTCGGTCACCAGCAGCGGATGCGCCTTCTTGGCCGCCGCGGCCCCGGCGGCGTCGGTCTTAAGCGCTTTGGCCAGCGCTTTATCGAAAGTCGCCCCGGCGATAAAGATGTCGCGCACCACGCGGGTGAGCCCCTGCGTTGCTATTGACAGGTTCGTCACCTTGTGGCCGATATTGAGCAGCAGTATCGAGCTGCTGTCCGGGGTCGGCGTCAGCCTGGCGTGCAGGGACTCCAGCGCGAAAGAATCCACGTCGACGAGCACCGGGTCGAGCCCGGCCCCCTCGAGCATATCTATCTTGTCCTGCACGGCCTCTTTCTTTGCCGCGACCAGCACCGTCTCCATCTTCTCCTCTCCCTCTTCCCTGACGTCTTCGAGAATGCTGTAGGTAAGGCTCACGTCTTTTATATCGAACGGGATGAACGGCTCGGCCTCTACGCCTATGGTGAGGGCCAGTTCTTTTTTGGAGAGCTTGGGAAGCTTGACATAGCGCACTATCACGGAGTTGCCGGAAACGGACGCGGCGGCGTGACGGATCTCTATGCCCTTTTTCTTCAGATAGCTCTTTATCTCTTCGGAAATTATCGCTTTGCGTTCTTCCGGGGGAGTGTCGGCTTTTATAGCAAGCGGGATATAGCCCCAGTCCTTGAGGACCGTGACCTTCTTCTCCTCGCCGATGCAGACGATCTTCACGGCGGTATTGCCGATATCAATGCCGATTATCCCCTTCGGAGGAAAGATAAGTTTGGTGAACTTCGAGAGAATCGCCATTTAAGTCCGTCTGCCCGCAAACGCCGGGAAAGATACCCCGGCACTAAATACTTTGTAGCATGATTATATTACATAATTATTAAAAAGCATAGAGGCGTTCCCGAAAAGCCGCCTTTTTTGTTCGCCGGACCGGGCCCGATTTGCCTATAATGTCAGGTATGATAAAAGGCGCTATATTGGGTT
>PEXO01000140.1:0-147 GCA_002779045.1 Elusimicrobia bacterium CG08_land_8_20_14_0_20_59_10
CTACCGCTTTATCGCCGAACTCAGTTTCGAACCAGTGGGAAAAATCGTCCACGCCGTAGGGCGGGCGCAGGCGGGCCTCGAAAACATGCAGGTAAAGGGTGGAAACGCTCACTTCCCTGAGACATTCAATAAAACCGGCGCGGTCGG
>PEXO01000140.1:166-1732 GCA_002779045.1 Elusimicrobia bacterium CG08_land_8_20_14_0_20_59_10
CAGCGAGAAACGCACGGCGCGCATGAAGTGAAATTCCCGCCCGGGTGCAACTGTACGCACGGGCCCCGGGGTTTTGGCCAGGTAGCGCTCTATCGTTTTCACGAAAGCCAGGCGTATATCCTCCAGGGAACTGAAGCGGACGATATCTATGGCGGTAAGCTGCTCCCCCAGCCAGTCGGACTGCACATAATTAGTCACCCAGTAGGCGAAGTCGTTCGCCCCTTCAGGAACCAGGTGCTGGGCCTGTTTCAGGAAGCGGTGAGTATGATAGTAGATGCTCTCGTCGTCGGCCTGTTTTATGCCCTCCAGCAGCTCGGCCAGGGTAAAGGCCCGCCGGCCCGTAACCTCGGCCAGGGTCAGCCTGGTGCGGAACTTGAAGGGTTCTTTTGCCTGTGTTTTCATTTATCCTCGCGCGCGGCAGAGATAAAACGCAGCAGGCGCAGCACTTCGGCCTGCCGCGCCAGATAATACCGCGCCGCCGAAGCGGCGCGGCCAACCCTAATCGTAATGCCGCCGGGTTTAAGCGCCCGGAACATGTCCTCGTCGGTCAGGTCGTCGCCGACGGCCAGCGCAAGAGAGACGCCCAGTTCTTTGGCAAGACGCCCGGCGGCGGTACCCTTATGGGAGGTACCGGAAGGCAGCGCCTCAAACATCCGGCGCCCCCGAATCAAGCGCATTTTTCCCGGGGAGGCGGCAAGCGCCCTCATACAGCCCAGGAACCCCACCCTGTAGCGCGGCCTGATATGCCGGTAATGGATGCCGACGGAAAAGACCTTGTCCTCCACCAGCACGCCCGTTCCCTCCGGAAAGCGCTCCCGCAGTTCAGCGGCGAGTTTTTGCATCGGGCGCCGGGCCGCGGCCGCGTCGCGCCAGTAGAAGCCGGGGCCCTGTATCTCTATACCGTGGTTGCCGCCGTAATAAAGGCTCTTCAGCCCCACCAGCCTGCGCACATTGCGCAGTTCGCGGCCGCTGAGTATGAAAACATAGACCCCGCGCTGCCCAGCCAGCGTCTTCAGGGCCGAGCGGAATTGCGGTTTGAGCCGCGCCTTCCCGGGGGTCTTGGCCAGGGCGGCCAGCGTCCCGTCGAAGTCCAGCGTGACCAGCAGCCTGCCGGAGCGGAGCCTCGCAGCCGCCGCCGCGCTGTTCTTCCAGAACGCCCTCACTTCAGGGACCCGGTAAAACTGTACATCCGCAGCTTCATAAGTTCCCTAATTCTAGCACACAAGCCAAATACTGTCCATACCCGGCGAATTCCGAATCCCGCATCCATGCTGCCATGCACCCCGGCACCAAATAAGTATTATGTCACCGGATTGTAATGCGGTATAATTACCGGCAGGTCCAGCGGATGACGCCATTTTATTACACCACGATAGCGGCCGCGGCCGGCATAGCCGGGGCGGCGTTCTTTCTGCCTGGCCAAGCCGCCTGGCTGGGCGCCGGCATCCCGCTGTTCGCGTGGCTCGCCCTGACCGCCGCCGGGGTCTTCATAATGCGCTTAAACTATTTCTGCGCGTCCATCCGGCGCGGGAAGGCGGGTAAAAAACGAATAGCGCTGACCTTCGA
>PEXO01000420.1 GCA_002779045.1 Elusimicrobia bacterium CG08_land_8_20_14_0_20_59_10
GGCTTCTTCGCTTTTTCCGCCAGAGGGCAGTTGATCTTTTTTTCCCCGGCGGCGGCTTTTTTCATCGCGGGACAGTCGGCGCAGTCGTGGCTTTCAGGCATGACCGCCGCGGCCTCCGTCCTGGCCCCGTCTTTTTTGTCTCCGGCGCAGTTGCCGAAATGCACCAGTGCGGCCACGATGCCGAACGATAAGATCACGGCGCAGAATAGTATGGTTTTCTTCATTGTTGTGTTTCTCCTGAACCTGCTGTCCGGCCGGGTAGGCCTGGACATTAATTATATCAATTATTCCACCCGCCAAACGGCCCCGACGGCTCTTTCCCAGGGCGGGAAAAACGCGCCGCGGGAGCCGGAAAGCAGGCAGAGGTGCGTAAAAGCCGGGCTTTTCTTTTCCTCGTAAACCGCGCGCGCCAGTTTCCCCAGTGCGGCTTCGTCAACGCCGGCCCCGAGACCGAGCGGATTGCAGGCGAAGAACAGGCCGCCGCGCCGTATGCCGCGCTTTTTACGCGCGGTATTCAGCTGGCGCTTCTTTTTCTCATATTTAACGCCCAGCAGCGCGGCCGCCGGAAGCTGCCCGGCCGCCGCTTCAAGGCAGCATACCTCAAAAACATAACCCCGCCCGCCTTTAACGCCGGAGATGTCGGCGCTTATGCCCCGGGCTTGGGCGATAAAGCTTATCTCCCGGAAGCCTTCCCGCCTCAGAAAAGCCGCCGCGCGCAGTTCGGCCAGCGCGGCTTCGAACCTTCCCGGGGCCATATTGTTGGGATTAAAACCGGTGATGTAGAGCGCTTCGTCGCCGGGACGGTCCAGTATCCTGCCCGCCGCGGCAAGCAGCCGGCCCGCTTCCGCGGCAAGTCCGGCCGGATCTTTTTTCAGCCCGGCCTTCAGCGCGGAACCCCGCTCTCCGCAGGCAATGCGAGCCAGGTATTCCTGCACGCGCGGCGGCAGGGCCGAGGCACGGATAGAGGAAAGAACTTCCGGTTTACGCATTGCGGACCCCGGCTGCTTGCGGCACGGACAGCGCGCGGCTGTCAGCCCTTCAGCTTCGCCACATACGCGGTGTGAAATTTCTTCATGCTGTCCACAAGGGCCTGAATATCCTCTTTGGGCGGCAGGAAAGTGGTGCGGAAATGCAGCGTACCGGGCTTCTGGCCGAAGCCGGAGCCGGGCACCACGCAGATGCCGGTCTCCTCCAGCAGCTGCAGGCAGTACTCCGTATCGCGGCCGGCCTCGTAGGCGGCCCGCTGCTGCGGGGTCATGGCGGCCGGGTCCTTCCCCGGCGGATGCGGCAGCTCGAATTTCACGAAAGCGTACATCGCGCCGCGCGGGATGTCTATTTCCATGCCCTCTATCGCGTTAAGGCCCCGGCCCAGGATCCCGGCTTTTTCCCGGAGATCGCCCAGGATGGCGTCCCGCTCCGTCCGGTACAGATCGTAGCTCGCGTCGCCCTCCACGGGCGGCGCCGTCATAAGATAGGTGACTATCTGCCCGTCGGTATTGGCACAGAGGGCGATGGACTGGAACTTCACCAGTTCTGCAAAAACGTCCGGCGGCATATTGCGCACCTCCAGGTAGCCGCCCCTGTGGCCGCATTCCCCCAGGAAGCCTTTTGAGACGGAGTGGAAGCTGAACAGCGTCACCCCAGTCTCGCCCAGATCGTGCATGACCCTGGCAAAGGAGTGAAATTTCAGCTCCTCCGAATAGATATTCTCCTGGTAGACCTCGTCGGCGATGATGGAGAGGTTATGCTTGCGGGCGAAGCGTACTACCATCTCTATGTTCTCGCGCGAGAGCACGGCGCCCGTCGGGTTGCCGGGGTTTATCACCACGATGGCCACCGGGTTCACGCCTTTATCCCGCGCGGCCTCATAGCTGGAGTTCAGCTCGCTTTCGCCCAGCTGCCAGCCGTTCTTTTCGTCCAGGAAATAATCCGCCTGCTTCGCGCCGCAAAGCGCTATAGTGGCGCTGTAGAGCGGGTACTGCGGTATGGGTACCAGGTACCCGTCGTCGGCTTTGCTGGTAAGCATGGTGAGCGCGGCCTGCACGCCCTTCGAAGCGCCGTCGGTAAGTATGATGTGGTTCATGTCGGCGGGGATGCCGTCGCGCCGCTGTATGAACTCAGCCACCGCCTTGCGGACGAAAGGCATGCCGATGCTGAGCGTATAAGCCCCCGTCCCCGTAGGGTTCTTTTCCATTATCGTCTTCACGCGGGCTATCACATCCGGCGGGAAAACCCGGGCGGTTTCCGGGTTCTCAAGGAGGGCCGGGTACTCAAGCAGGCTGAGAACCTGGCGCACAAAAGTTAGCGGCTTCTGCTTCAGGGCCTGGGGATTGCCTATGTTGCAGTAAATAATCTTTTTTCCCTGGCTTTCCAGCTGATTGGCGCGGGCGGGGATCTTGCCCCGCACGGCATAACTGGCGTTAAGAAGTTTTGAGTTGACGTTTTTTATGGTGAACATATCCCAGATTATATAAATATCGGACGCGGCCCGGACCGCGGTGGATTATGTATTATATCAGAACTCCGGGCCGGCCGCGGCGCAGCCTATGAAACTGAATTTCCTGACCATGAACGTCCATAAGGGCTTTTCCGCCCTGAACAAGCGTTTTGCGCTGCCGGAACTGCGCGAATGCTTGCACGCCAGGGACGCCGACCTGGTTTTCCTGCAGGAGGTGGTGGGACAGAACCTGCGCAAGGCCGAAAAATACCTTGACTGGCCCCCCGAGCCGCAGCACGAATACCTGGCAAAAACGTCCGGCTTCAGCCACGCCTATGGCCGGAACGCGGTCTATACGGCGGGCCATCACGGCAATGCCATCCTTTCGCGTTTCCCCATCCTCTATTCTGAAAAAGTGGATATCTCCACCAATCGCGTTGAAAAACGCGGCCTGCTTTATGCCAAAGTGGCCCTGCCCGGCGGAAAACCGCCGCTGCACTGCGTCTGTGTGCACCTTGGGCTGCTGCGGACGTCGCGCCGGAAGCAGGTCATTATGATAAGCGACTATATACAGAGCGTGGTGCCGGACACGGAACCCCTGGTAGTGGCCGGGGACTTCAACGAGTGGCGTAAGCGCGGGCAGGACGAGCTGGAAACGCGCCTGCTGCTGAAGGACGCCGGCCTGGAGCTGCACGGCCGCAAACTGCGCACCTTCCCGGCCCTGCTGCCCGTCTTCCCGCTGGACCGCGTCTACCTGCGGGGCTTCAAGGTACTGAAGGCCGAGGTACTGGACAAAGGCCCGTGGAAAGACCTCTCCGACCACGCCGCCTTCTCCGCGGAAGCCGAATGCCGGTTTTGACCACAACACGGCCGGTTTTTTGAATTAAGTATACTGTCCCCATAATTCAGATTGAGAAGCCACGCCCAAGTTTGATAAGATATTGGTACGGCGCGGTGGCCAAGTGGTAAGGCGACAGTCTGCAAAACTGTTATTCGCGGGTTCGATTCCCGCCCGCGCCTTGATCCTTTTCCGGGCTCAAAGGGGACTATATGAACCTCAGCAAACTAGCCCTTTCCCTGGGCCGGTCGGCCACCCTCAAACTGAACGAAGTCGCCAATAACCTCAAGGCCGAAGGCAAGCCCGTCATCCACCTGGGCGGCGGCGAGCCGGAAGAGAAGATACCTGGCGGCGCGGACGGCGAAAGCCGCAAGCTGCTGGACTCCGGCTTCGTGCGCTATACCCCCGTTTCCGGCACGGCTCCCCTTAAGAAGGAGATTGCCGCCTACACCGAACGCTATTACGGCATAAAACCCGGGCCGAAGAACATAGTGGTGGCCTCCGGCGCCAAACAGGCCATCTACAATTTTCTTATTTCCGTGGTGGACCCCGGGGACCAGGTGATCTTCCCCGCGCCCTACTGGGTAAGCTACCCCGAAATGGTGCGCCTGGCCTATGGCACCCCCATAGCGGTGCGGCCGCGCGAAGGGCAGCTGCTGGTTTCGGCGGAAGACATCGAAGCACATTTGACCAGCAATACCAAGGCCATACTCCTCAACAGCCCCAATAACCCGTCCGGCCAGGTCTACCCGGAGGACTTTATCAGGGAAATGGTGGAGCTCTGCGAAGCCCGCGATATCTACCTGGTGATGGACGATATCTATAACCGGCTGGTCTTCGACGGCCTGAAGGCCCCGTCCGCTTTTAATTTCTCTAAGCGCCCGCTGAACGAATCCGTGATAGTCTCCATAAACGGCGTCTCCAAGACCTTCTCCATGACCGGCTACCGCATCGGGTGGAGCGTGGCCGACGAGGCCCTTTCGCAGGCCATGATAAAGGTGCAGGCGCAGGTCTCCTCGTGCCCCTCGGCGCTCAGCCAGGCGGCCGCGGCCGGCGCGCTGCGCGATGAAGGCGGCGGCTTTGTGGAAAACCTGCGCCAGGGGCTGGAAAAGAAACGCGACATTATGGTGGCTGAGCTTTCCCGGCTTAAAAAGGTGAAGCTGCACAAGCCGCAGGGCACCTTCTACAGCTTCCCGGACTTCAGCGCCTATGAGAAGGATTCCAGGAAGCTCTCGGCCCTGCTGCTGGAAAAGGCCCTGGTGGTGACCGTGCCGGGCGCGGAGTTCGGCCTGGAAGGCCACCTGCGCCTGAGCTATTGCGGCTCCGAAAAGGGCATAGTGGAAGGCGTGGGCCGCATCCGCGGGCTCCTGGACTGACTAAAACCCCCGACGACAGCGCCCCGTATAGGGAAATGTGTTGACAGTCCCAGGGGGAAATAGGTTATTATGTAGTGGTAATTTAAAGTAATGAGAGTCAAGGAGGAAGTACCAATGCCCGCAGCAAAAGCAAACTCGAAGTTCATGGCCCCCCTCACCCCTAACGAGAACCTGGGAGAGATAGTCGGCGCGAAGCCGATACCCCGCACGGAGATCGTTAAGAAGATGTGGGTCTACATCAAGAAGTACAACCTGCAGGACAAGAAGAACAAGCGGATGATTAATTGCGATGAGAAGCTGACGAAGCTTTTCGGCAAGAAACAGTTCAGCATGTTCGACATAGGCGGAATGATCGGCAAGAACGTAAAGAAATAAGCCGGTTTTGTCCTAACCGGAAAGTTGCAACTGCAACTTTCCCCGCGCACAGCGCGCGGTATACACCCTCGCGGACACGTTGCGCAGAGCGCTTGGCCCGCGGTCCGGCCGCCAAAAGCGGCCGGGGAATCCTTCCAGGATTCGGGATAACGCCGTCCGTGTCAAAAGCGGGCGGCGTTTTTTTGCCCCCGGTGAACATTTCCCCGACCGCAAGCTGCCAGCCGGGTTCGGCGGCGGGGGAGCTTTTCGCTCCGGGACCGGGTTACCAACCGTAGGCTGCATAAGGGGGTATTTATTGGCATAATGCAGTATTATCGCAAGGTCTCCCCTTCCGCCGGCGCGCAAAAACGGCCTTTGCCTATTCCAGGGACGGGGAGAGAACAGCCGGCGGTTGCCGGCCTAGTTGTCCACCGTAGGCTTCAGGTTTTTATAGGCAGGAAAACGATGAACCGGGTCCCTTTCCCCTCTTCGCTTTCCAGCTCAAGGCTGCCGTTGTGGCTCTTTACTATTTCATATACCAGCGACAGCCCCAGCCCCGTGCCTTTCCCGGCTTCCTTGGTGGTGAAGAACGGCTCCATCACCCTGGTCTGAATTTTCTTCGGAATGCCGTGGCCGGTATCCCGGACCTGTATCTCCACGTAACCGGGACGCCTGCCGGAAAGCAGGGTCCCGATGGTGAGCGTTCCCCCTTCGGGCATAGCGTCAATGGCATTATTAGCAAGATTGATAAGCGCCTGCTGCAGCTTGTTCTTATTGCCAAAGATTCGCGGCAGGTCCGTGGACATTTCCTGCAAGATCTCAACACCCCGGGGCTTTGCGCGGGCGAAGATCAGGGATAAAGCCCCGTTCAGGGCCTCATTAAGGTCCAATTGTTCCTCCTCTATCTTCGAGGTCCGTGAGAAAACCAGCAGGTCCTGCACCAGGGCCGTGCAGCGCACCGTCTCGCGCTCTATGGATTTAAGCGGCATAGCCATGGGGTCGTCTTCTTTTATCCTTTTCACCAGGCTCTGCGCGAACCCGAGGATTATTCCCAGGGGATTATTTATCTCATGCGCCACGCCTGCGGCCAGCTGCCCCACGGCGGACATCTTTTCGGACTGGATAAGCCGTTCCTGGGAGCGCTTAAGCTCGATTTCGTCTCTTTTACGTATTATTATGCCCGCCAATAGGTTGGCAACACCCTCCAGAAAAGCTATTTCATCGTTGTTTTTTTTATGCCCGGCTTTAAGATACAGATTTAAAACCCCCAGGATTTCAGCGCCCGACTTTATGGGCACGCAGTAATGGCCGTGGTGTGATATCCCGTCATACATAACCTCATGCCTCTCGTCCAAATCCCCGGAGTAAACGGTCCGGCCGCTTATAGCGGCCCTGCCGCACAGGCACCGGCCGAAGGGCAGGTTGGAACAGGCCCGCTGTATAGGGACGGCAAGGCCGTGCTGGGCCACCATAGCTAGGGACCTGGTTTCATTATCGGCGAGAAAAATAGCGCCCCTGGGCTCAAGCGTAAGGAACGGCACGGAGAGTATGTTTATAAATATGCGCGTGAGAATTTCCGGCAGCGGGAGAGCTTTCAGGGCTATGCCCAATATCTCATTGGAAATTTTCTGTATTTCATAATTGCGGCGGTTCTGCTCGCTGATTTCACGATAGCCGGTGATGTCCCTGGAAATGCATAGAACGTTTATTATCCCGCCATCGCTCTCTTTGACCGGGGAAAAACCCGCGTTCCACCAGATCTTCGCGCCTTTTTTGCCCGTTGACCGGAATTCAACAACAGAGTTTTCCCCCTTCAGCGCTTTAGCCAGCGCTTCCTGGAACCCCGCCTTGTTTTCAATGACCGTTCCCACGGCGTCTTTTCCGGCCATTTCCCACGGGCCGCTGAATTCGTGGAGAAGCGCGCCGGCGCGGTTTACGCTTATAAACCCGCCCTTTTGTGATATGACGGCTATATAATCAGGCGAATTCTCGATCAGCGTGCTTTGGATCTTTTCTTCTATTTCGCGGGTGAAGATGTTCAGTATTCTCACTATCCCATACGCTATCCCCACGGCGCAGAGAGCGCGAAAAAGCTGGACAGGAAGTCCTGTTATGGACAGGAACAACCCCGCGTTAAGCCGATTCGCCGGGAAGAAATCTCCGGGCGGCACAAACAGGCCGCCGAGTATCCCGTAGGCGACTAAAGCGGTCCCGGCCAGCACAAACCACTTTCCGACTTCTGTTCGGCGGAGCATCTCCCTCATACGCAGGGCATACAGCAAAAGCCCCGCTCCGGCCAATATGCCGCCGGTAAATCCCAAAAAGTACCTTGACAGGATCGGCGCCATCTTTAGGAAATCGGAGGAAAGCATGGCGGGTATGATTATCAAAGCGGTTATCGCCGGCAGCAGCTGCCATGATGAGATGAACAGGATGGTTTTTTTAAAACGCGCGCCGCTTTCAGCCGCCGGCCGCACAAGCCTTCTTCCAAACTCGAAAAGGAACAGGTAGGAAACCAGGAGGAAGGAATATTTCAGGGAATCAAATACCACGCTTTTCCAGCCCCCGATCAGCTGCCACATATCCAATAATTCATTCGCCCCGTGGATCAGGCCGAATCCTCCCAGCAGCCACAGCGAGGGCGCTATAGCAAAACCGCTGTTTTTTTAGGCTGGAGTAAAATGGCAAGCCCCATTATCACGAAGGCCAGGCCGTAGATAAAATAAACGACGTCAAGATTGGCGCTGAGGATACCGGAGATGTGTTCCATAAGGGTTTCCTTATAACTGCAATTGAGCCTTTACCGCGGCCTCGAACGTGGAAACAGCAAAAGGTTTGGAGAGTATATCGTCTTCCGAGACCCCCAGGCTTTGGAATTCATCCCGGAGCGTTTCCGGGCTGAGGAGCGCCGTAATTACCACCACCCCGGCCGCGGGGAATTTTGCGCGGGCGGCGCGGATAACGTCCAGCCCTTGGCCGTCAGGAAGATTGAGGTCCGTAACCAGCAGGTCCAGGCGCTCCTGGGAGTTTATCTTTTCACAGGCTTCAGCCAGCGTCTGAGCG
>PEXO01000339.1 GCA_002779045.1 Elusimicrobia bacterium CG08_land_8_20_14_0_20_59_10
CTGCGTTGCCGGGCGGGCGAAAGAGCAGGCCGGGCTCCTCCGGCGGATAAAAGAAGAAGGCCACACGCTCGGGAACCATTCCTATGCCCACAGTTGGCTGACCAATTTCCTTGCCGGCAGACCCCTGCGGGCCGAGATACTCCGGGCACAACAGATGTTTAAGGATATTCTCGGGGAAGCGCCGAAATATTACCGCAGCCCGATGGGGCTAACCAATCCGCATCTCGGGCCCGTCCTGAGGGAGACCGGGCTGAAGCTGGTAGGCTGGGATGTGCGGCCTTTCGACCGCGGCATCCCGGCAAAAACCACCGCCGCGCGCATAAACGGCGCGGCCGTTGACGGCAGCATAGTGCTGCTGCACGACGGCGGCGCCGACCCGGAAAACCTGTCGGTCGCGGTGTCGGGGATTATCGGTCATTTTACGGCGCTCGGGTATTCGTTCGTAAATCTCGACGAGCTCCTTGGGGATATATGAAAAGACTTGTTCTTACCGGGCTCCTCCTTTCAGCGGCGGCGCCGCAATGCCGCGCATATGAGTACGAGTTCTTCAATGCCGGAAAAGGCAAGGTGCTGACCGCTGATCCCGGCCAGCCGCTTATCAGGTCGCTGTTCACGCACGGCACGGGCGGCTATTTCAGCGGACAGGATTTCTGGGATATCGGCCTGGGCGGCGACCTCCCGCTGCTTACGGCCCGCCGCGGCGCGGACGAAGCCGCCGGGCTGAACGTGCGCGGCGATTTCCGGTCCAGGTTCTCGGTGGGCTCCAATTCCTTCAACCTGCTGAACACCGATTATACCGGCGGCCTGGACCTGACCATAAGGAAAGCCTTCAATTTGCCCGGGGACCTGGCAGCCGGCCTTTCGCACACCAGCTCCCACCTGGGCGACGAAGTGCTCACGGACACCGCGGCCTATACTTACGGCCGGATAAACTATTCGCGGGAAGTCCTGCGCGTTCTCTACCACCCGCCCCTTTCCGGCGCCTTCGCCCAGGCCTGGGGGGCGCATTATATCCTGCGCAAGGACCCCGGAACGCCGCGCGGCAGGCTGGCTTTACAGTACAATATCGCGGTACCGCTAGGCGCCCGGTTCTCCGCCAACTCGGACCTGCAATTCAACGAGGAACATGCCTGGACCGCGGACTTCACGCTGCAGCTGGCCGTCAAGCTGGGCGGGGAGGCCGGCCAGGTCTTTACGCAGAAACTGGCGCTTGAGTATTATGACGGCTATTCCCGGCAGGGGCAGTTCCATGACAGGCGCGAAAGGCATGTTTCCATCGGGATTATCGCGCATATCTGAGCCTGTTGACAGGCGCAAAAAGAATTTGTGACAATCAGTTTACAGGATTACGAGGACGTGTGTTTTTTAGCACAGACTTTGGCAAGGGGATAACTATGAAAAAACTATTCTGGATGCTCGCGCTGGCCGCGTTCATCCTGCCGCAATATGCCATAGCGCAGGAAGACGACTGGGCCGATGAGACGACAGTGGCCGAAGAAGCCGCCCCGGCGCCCGCCCCGGTACGCAGAAAAGCCGCAAGAACAACCCGTGCCAAGGCCGCCGCGCGCAAAAAAGCCGCCGCAGAAAAAAAAGCCGCCGAGGCCCGGGCCGCAGCGGAGGAAGAAGAAGCTGGCGACGAATACGCGGAGGAGGAAGAGCAGCCCGCGCCGCGCGCCAGGA
>PEXO01000007.1 GCA_002779045.1 Elusimicrobia bacterium CG08_land_8_20_14_0_20_59_10
CCCAGCGCCGGCGCCTTCTCCGGCGGTGGGGCGGCAGGGACCGGACCTTCGGCGCACTGCGCCTGCCATTCCTCCCACTGTTCAAGCCCGCCGAAACAGCCGTGCCCGCCGCGCCCGTCCAGCCCCAGCACCGCGCCGCAGACGCGGTCCAGCAGGTAGCGGTCATGCGTCACAAGCACCAGCGCGCCGCCGAAATCCTTCAGGCTGTTCTCCAGCACCTCCAGCGAGCGAATATCCAGGTCATTGGTAGGCTCGTCCAGCAGCAGCAGGTCCGCCGGCCTGCGCATCAGGTCAGCCATCAGCACGCGG
Organism: Elusimicrobia bacterium CG08_land_8_20_14_0_20_59_10; assembly: GCA_002779045.1. GTDB lineage: Bacteria > Elusimicrobiota > Elusimicrobia > Elusimicrobiales > UBA9959 > UBA9959. The sequence continues at coordinate 310 of PEXO01000007.1, forward strand.
GACTGCTCGCCGCCGGACAGCCGGGAGAGCGGGAGATCGAGCTGCTCGGAGCGGAACAGGAAGCGTTTGGCCCAGCTGTTGATATGCACAAAGCTGCCTTTGTAGTCCACATGCTCGCCGGCGGGGCACAGGGCGCGGCGCAGCGTCAGCGAAAGGTCCAGGCTGTCGCGGTGCTGGTCGAAGACCACCGTCCGCAGACCTTCCGCCAGTTTAACGGTTCCGGAATCCGGCGGCAGCAGGCCGGCCAGCGTCCTGAGCAGCGTGGTCTTGCCGCTTCCGTTCTCGCCTATCAGCCCCAGCTTGTCGCCGGGACGCAGGGCCAGGTCAAGCCCATTGAACAGCCTGCGCCCGCCCAGGGCCTTGGAAACCCCGGCAAGGTTCACCAACCTGTTGACCTGCCTGTCCCCGGCCAGGAAATCTATCGTGGTCGCGCGCCCCTGCGAGTTGCGGTATTCAAGCTCGGACAATTCGCCTATAAGGCGCCCGGCGCGGTCTATGCGCGCCTTCTGCTTGGTGGCGCGCGCCCTGGGCCCCTTGCGCAGCCATTCTATCTCGCCCCGCACTATATTGCGCACAGAATCCTCGCGCGAAGCCTGCGCGTCCAGGAAGACCTCGCGGTTCTCCAGGAAGCGGCTATAGCTGCCGGCGCTGCTGAAATGTCCCTCCGGGTAGCGCCGGTCCAGTTCTATGACGCGGTTGCAGACGCGCTCCAGGAAGCGCCTGTCATGGGTCACTACCAGAAAGGGGAACTTCACCCCGTCCAGGAGCTTCTCCAGCCAGAGCACGCCGCCGAGGTCCAGGTGATTGGTGGGCTCGTCGAAAAGCAGCAGGTCCGGCTCGCGCACTACCTGCGCCAGGATGGCCAGGCGCTTGCGCCCGCCGCCGGAAAGCCCGGAGACTTCCTGCCCCGGGGCTTGAAAGCCGGCCCGGGCGATCCCGCCCGTTACGCGCATTTCTATCTCGTAATCCTCAAGGCCCAGCCCTTCCAGCGCGGAAACAAGCCTGTCCTTTACCGTCAGGCCGGGCGGCGCGTCCTCCACCCGGTCCTGCTGCGGCAGGTACCCTAAGCGCAGCCCGCGCCTTGGCGCGAGCGTACCGCCGTCGGGCGTCTCCTGCCCGGCCAGTATCTTAAGCAGCGTGGATTTCCCGGTCCCGTTTGGACCTATCAGCCCGGTGCGCTCGCCCTCGAAAAGCCCGAAAGACAGCCCCTCGAACAGAGGCCGCGCCCCGAAGCTCTTGGTAAGTTCCCGGCAGCTTATAAGTATGGACATGGTGAGTTGTTATTAAAGCTCGTATCAGCAACACCGCCGTGCGGACAGGGATTATGATACAAAACTATACGCTTTTCCTATGAGCGTATCATTACCAGGGCCATCTTGAACTTCTTTACGGCTTTCAGCGCATGGGGCACCTCCGCGG
>PEXO01000262.1:0-410 GCA_002779045.1 Elusimicrobia bacterium CG08_land_8_20_14_0_20_59_10
CGCCGCCGCGGGAACGGTCTATAACGTGGATTTCCTGGATTCGCTGTCCGGCCTGACCACGGTCCAGTACAAGGTGATGTCCGGCGCGGGCCAGACCGGGACGCTGCTGAAGGACTGGACCGACATCGCGGCCCTGACCCCCGGCCAGGCCTCCTACGACGCGGACTGGGCCTTGTACTTCGCCGCCCTCTCCGAGGCCTTCACCAATTATGTTTCGGTGCGCGCCTACGACATACTGGGGCAGGCCGCGTCGCTCAACGACGCCTTCACCGTGCTGAAAGACACCACGCCGCCCTCCGCGCCCGCCCTTTCCTCGCCGGTTGACAATGCCCTGTATTCCGTTTCCGCCGTTTCTTTCGACTGGACCGATTCTTCCGACCTGCGCTCCGGGACCTCCGGCTACGCGCTGG
>PEXO01000262.1:467-1733 GCA_002779045.1 Elusimicrobia bacterium CG08_land_8_20_14_0_20_59_10
CGGCCGCCTCGCTGCCGGCCGTGGCCGATGGGATCTATTACTGGCGCGTCAGGGCCGCCGACAATGCCGCGAATTATACCGCCTGGACGGCCACGCGGGCTTTCATCGTGGACGTCTCCAGCCCCGAAGTGATCAATAACCAGGCCAGCCCCACGGCCTGGTACGCCGCCGACCCCGGGACGGTCTTCGACATCGACTTCCGTGACCTCTCCAGCGGCTTAACCTCGGTGCAATACCGCATCACCTCGCTGCCCGCCGGCGGGGGGGAACTGTACAAGGACTGGACAGTGATAAGCTTCACTCCCGGCGGCCTGGCGCTTTATGACGCGGCCTGGGGAGTGGACTTCGCCGCGGCGAAGGACGGCTCCAACTACGTCTCCGTCCGGGCTTTTGACAGGGTGGCCCTGTCCTCCGCCGCCGCTGACGCCTTCGTGATACGCAAGGACACCAGCGCCCCTTCCATCACCGACGGCCAAGCCGGCGATGACAACTGGCGCAATGCCTCCGGCTCGCTCTATAACGTCGACTTCGCCGACGCCGGAGTGGGGGTGAGCACCGCCCAGTACAGGATCACCTCGCTGCCAGCCGGTGCCGGTACCGTGCTCAGGGACTGGACCGATATTTTCAGCGGCCAGGCCTACGCCTCCTATACAGCCGATTGGGGCCTGGACTTCTTCTCCCTGCAGGAGACGGCCACCAACTATATCTCGGTGCGGGCCTGGGACGCTCTGGGTTCTTCGCGCACGGTGGAGGACGCTTTCTACGCGCTCAAGGACGTCACCAATCCCTCCATAGCCGACAACCAGGCCGATACCGACTGGCTGGCCGCCGACCCCGGCGCGGCTTTCGACGTGGACTTCGCCGACCTGGGCGGGGCGAAGCTCTCCAGATTCCAGACCCGGATCACCACCGGCCCGGCGCAGACCGGAACGGTGGTGTGGGACTGGACGGACAGGATTACCGCGATAAACGCTACTTACTACAATATCCCCTGGTCGCTGGACTTTGCCTCCATGCCGGAAGGCCTGAATTACATCTCGGTGCGGGCTTACGACAATGGCGGCAATACGGCCGCGCAGACCGACGTCTTCGCGGTGCGGAAGGATACCACGCCGCCGTCCGTCACGGGCCTCCAGGCGGGCGACGATACCTGGCGGAGCGCCAATACCGGCAGCTATAACGTGAACTTCGCCGACACCGGCGGCTCGCTGCTGCAGAAATTCCAGGTGACGGCCTCCAGCGCCACCGGCCTGGCCGGAACTCCGC
>PEXO01000389.1 GCA_002779045.1 Elusimicrobia bacterium CG08_land_8_20_14_0_20_59_10
GCGCCATAAAGGCCATGGCCGAGGCCGGGGTGGATATTTCAGCTCACCGCTCCAAGCATGTTTCGCTGTTCAAGGATAAGGATTTCGACCTGGTGGTGACGGTCTGCGATAAGGCGCGCGATAACTGTCCCGTCTGGTTCGGCAAAGCCCGGAAGCTGCACAAAAGTTTTGAGGATCCGCCTTTCCTTGCCAGGGACGCCGGGACCGAGGACGAGGCGCTGGGGCATTACCGCCGCGTACGCGACGAGATACGCGCTTTTGTATCAGAGCTTACAATATAAGGAGACGAATAATGGACGACATCACCAAGAAATTATCATTCCTGGACCGCTACCTTACCATGTGGATATTCCTGGCCATGGGCGCGGGCGTGGCCGCGGGCTGGCTGTGGCCGCAGGCCGTAGCGGACTTTAACGCCGCCTCCAGCGTGGGCACCACCTCCATCCCCATAGCCATAGGCCTGATACTAATGATGTACCCGCCGCTGGCCAAGGTGAAATACGAGGAGATGCACCGGGTCTTCGCCAATAAGAAGGTGCTGGCGCTTTCGCTGGTGCAGAACTGGGTGGTCGGGCCTGTACTGATGACGGCGCTTGCCATAATCTTTCTCAGGGACAAGCCCGAATACATGGTGGGGCTTATCATGATAGGCCTGGCCCGCTGCATAGCCATGGTGATAGTCTGGAACGACCTGGCCCGCGGCGACCGCGAATACTGCGCCGGACTGGTGGCTTTCAACTCCGTGTTCCAGGTCCTCTTCTTTTCGGTCTACGCTTATTTCTTCGTCACGCTGGTCCCGCGCTGGCTGGGACTGGAGGGCGCGGTGGTGAACATCACCATGGGCGAGATAGCCAAAAGCGTGTTCATTTATCTCGGCATCCCGTTCCTGGCCGGCATAGTCACCCGGTACTCCCTGATAGCCGCGAAGGGGAAGGACTGGTATTCACAGAAATTCGTGCCGGTAATAAGCCCGCTCACGCTGGTGGCCCTGTTGTTCACTATAGTGGTGATGTTCTCCATAAAAGGCGAGAATATCGTGCAGGTGCCGCTGGACGTGGTGCGTATAGCCGTCCCGCTGCTCATCTACTTCGTGCTGATGTTCTTCGTGTCCTTCTATATGAGCAAGAAAGCCGGGGCCGGTTACCCGGAGTCCGCTACGCTTTCGTTCACGGCGGCCTCTAATAATTTCGAGCTGGCCATAGCGGTGGCGATAGCGACCTTCGGCATAGGCCATGGCGCGGCCTTCGCGGCTGTCATAGGCCCGCTGGTGGAGGTGCCCGTACTGATAGGGCTGGTGAGCGTGTCTCTGTGGATAGGCCGGCGCTGGTTCGCGCAGCCTCCTGCCGGCGCCTCAGCCGCATAAAGCTTTATTACGGCGAGCCTGCCTCCGGGCTGCTGCGCGGACCGGCGGCTTGCGCGCGCCCTGATAAATATCCATAATTTATATCTTACGGAGAGAGCCGCGGGCAGAGGATGGATGGAAAATCACGGTTTTGAAGAAAAATTAAAATCGGAAACGCGCCTCCGGGCGATGGAAGAGCGCCTGGCCCGGCTTGAGCGGGCGCTGAACCTCAACCGGCCGGCCCAGCCGCTGCCGCCCGCGCAGCAGGCCGTTCCCGCTCCCGTTCTTCAGCCAGCCGCCCTGGCCCCGGTGCTTGCAAAACCAAGGCATTCCAGCTGGCTCGGCGCCGTCGCCGTTATCTGCTTCGTGCTGGCCGCGGGGTTCATAATTAAGCTTTCGCTGGATTCCGG
>PEXO01000109.1 GCA_002779045.1 Elusimicrobia bacterium CG08_land_8_20_14_0_20_59_10
TAGCTCCAACTTCTCTATTTTCAGCGGGACGGTAGCCGGTATTGCGGGCACGGGCGCCGGAGCGGGTGGAGCGGGAGCCCCGGCTACGGCTTTCGGCAGTTCCACGGCGCTCCTGGCCGCCGGGCCGGTTTCGGGAGCCGCGGCGCGCGCCGCTGCCGAAGCCGCAAGCAAAACCGCCGCGAAAGTGATCTTCAATGTTATTCCCATATAGCCCACCTCTGTTTCACCAGCATTGAACCATTAAAAGCTACCACATTACAGGGCCGCAAGCCAAGCCACGGCCTGAAACCTTCGGCCTTTCGAACGGCGCGCCAGCAGGATGCCGCCCATTATGCTGTTGGTGACCACCAACACCGCGGGATAAAGCCAGGTGGAAAGGTTGTACTGCTCAATAGCGAACAGCGAGGCCAGGGCGCAGGCCGAGGCGATAAAATAGGTGACGGAGGCCTCGCTGTACGGCTTGTTCCACGATTTTCTTACCGTCGGCAGGTAACCGATGGTGTCTATGACACACAGGATCATCACCGACCAGACCGGCGTCCTGGCTGCCAGCCACAGCGGGATGGTTCCCAGCGCGACCAGCAGCGCGGCCCAGTCGCCGCGCGTGATGTTCTTTTCGCCCCTGTAATAGCCGAGCACGGCCAGCATGGCGCAGGTGACCGCGCTGAAACCCCTGGCCCAGGAGCCCGGGCCGGCGCCCTGCGTGAACTGCGCGGCGAAGCCTATCCCGGAAAGGGCGGTCCAGATAAGCCAGGAAAAGGCGTGGGGCCTGGTCACGCCTTTGAAGATGGAGTTGAAATAGATCAACCGCGAAAGCGCCAGGAAAGCCACCGAGAGCCCCCCGAACATTTCAGCACCGGTCATCTATCTGACAAGGAGCGTCTTCATTTTTTCTATGTCTTTCTGATAGGCTTCCGACTTTAGAAGCCCGGCATGGAACAGGTCCCCGAAGACCTTGCCGGCGGCTATGTCGGTTTTATAATGCACGCCGCCGATTACGCGGTCCAAAGCTATCTCGTCGGCCTTTTCCAGGAACTCGTCCTTCCGCGCCGGGACAATATCCGCAAGCACCTTGGCGAAAACCCGCGCATAACTGGAATGCCCGCTGGGATAGGAATAGCCGCTGGTCTTCTTTATGCAGGGCACGGCCTGGCCCGGGTAGGCTTTGTACGGTCGGAGCCGCTCATAGCGGTTCTTCATAGTGCTTAGCGCGTCGCCGAGGTCGGACTCAAGGCGGATAAAGAACTTCTTTACCTCTTCGGGCAGCGGCGAGGGGAAAGGGCTTTTGTCTCCCCAGAAAAAGTCGTAATCGGCCTTGGCCGTCTCCCTGGCCTTGAAGCAATCGTTCTCGGTGCGCTTGTTCTGCCAGGCCAGCGTGGCGGCCAGGTCCTGCTGCTGCGCGTCGGACTCCGCGCCGGGAGGCGGGGGGAATTTCACTATTCCAAACTGCCCGGCGGGCACATAGTAGACCCGGCTGCTGGTGAGCTGCGCCTTCTTAAGCGCATACCTGGTAACGCGCGGGGAACAGCCGCCCCAGCCGCCCAGCGCCAGCGCCGCGACAGCAGCGGCAAAATATATCTTCCGTAGCTTCATCCCCAGATTGTACAAAATCACGGATATCCCGCTTTGTGCAAAAAACACGGCCGGGGAAGCAATATACGCAGCGGCAAGGCCGGCCCCGACCGTGAATACCGCGGCTCTCATAAACTCCCCGCGCGTAATAAATAATATTGTCAACCGGCGCCAAAAATCGGATAATTTGAGATATGACACCCGCCATCAACGAAAAGCGCATGGTACAGCTGTTCTGCGACCTCGCGCGCATCACCTCGCTTTCGGGCAAAGAAGGCGCCATAGCCCGCCGCCTCTCCATACTCCTCAGGTTCATGGGCGCCGAAGTCCACACGGACGACGCCGGCCGCGGCATAAACGGCGAAACGGGCAACCTCATAGCCCGCTTCCCCGGCACCGGAAAAGGCCGCCCCTTCCTGCTCTCGGCCCACATGGACACCGTCGGCCCCGCCGACAATGTGAAACCCCAGCTCCACAAGGACCGCATAACCTCCGACGGCGCCACCATACTCGGCGCCGACTGCAAAGCCGGCATAGCCGTAATAGTGGAAGTTATAAAGACCCTCGAAGAGAACCGCATACCCCACCCGCCCATAGAAGCCGTCTTTACCATAAGCGAAGAGATGGCCCTGATGGGAGCCAAGTTCCTCGACTACACGAAGATCAAGGCCCGCTGCGGCCTCATCTTCGATAATGAACAGCCCCTGGAGAACGTAATAACCAGCGCCCCCGCCGCCGACAAGATGGACATCAAGGTCTACGGCGCCGCCGCGCATGCCGGCGTAGCCCCCGAAAAAGGCATCTCGGCCATAAAAATAGTCTCCGAAGCCATAGCCGTCATGAAGCTCGGCCGCATAGACTCCGAGACCACCGCCAATATCGGCTTCATCAGCGGCGGCAACGCCATAAACATAATCCCGGCCTCGGTGGAACTCTCCGGCGAAGCCCGCAGCCACGACCCCGCCAAGCTGAAAAAACAGACCAGGCACATGGAAGACTGCCTGAAAAAAGCGGTAAAGCGCACCCGGCTGCGCGCCGACGGCCGCCTGGTCGCCCCGCGCTACGAATTCTCCGTGGAGCGCAAGTTCCCCAACCTGCACATTGAAAAAGCCAGCCCCGTGCTGGCGCTTATAGCCCGGACCATGCGCGCCCAGGGACTGAAGATGAAACCCTCCGCCTCCGGCGGCGGCACCGACGCCAATATCATGTACGGCCACGGCATAAAAGTGCCCATACTCTCCACCGGCATGCGCGAAGTACATACCACGCACGAGTACCTGGACCTGAAAGACTTCTTCGGCTGCGCCCGGCTCACCCTCGGCATACTCTCCGGCTGGACCGGTGACGACGGGAACGACAACTGATGCCGCATGTTTTCGACCCGGGAGAAATGCATAAGCTCGACGCGCCGGAGCGGCGCGATGAGATGCCTCCGGAACATACATTACTAAAGGCCGGCCTGAGGCCCAGGGATATCTTCCTCGACATCGGCTGCGGCACCGGTTACTTCGCCATCCCCGCCACCCGGGTGGTAGGTCCGAGGGGGAAAATCCTGGCCTGCGACGTCTCGCAGATGATGCTGGCCGAACTGCGCTCGCGCGCGGCCGCCGCGGGGATCTTCAATATAGACACCGCGCAGTGCGGCCACGCCGGGGAAAAGCTCCCCGAAGCCGAAGCCACCATGGCCCTGCTGGCCGACGTCCTGCACGAAGTGGAACACAAAGGCCCGCTCCTGGCCGCGCTCAGGAAATCCCTGGTCCCCGGGGCCAGGCTGGCCATAATAGAATGGCGCAAGGAAGCCACGCCGCACGGCCCTCCGCCGGCCCAACGCCTGGACGCCGCGGAGATAACCAAGCTCCTCGACAACAGCCACTACGAAGAACCCTCTGTCCTGGAACTGGGAAAAGAGCATCTCCTTTACCTTTCGAAGAAACCCTGACCGATGAGATATCCCCGCAAGACAGAGCTCGCGCTGGCCGCCGCCTCGAGGCTGCTGGCGCTGCTGCGGCGGGGATAATTGCTGATATATCAACCTTATGAAAAGAGCCTACCGCATACTTGCCGTCGACGACGAAGATTTCAACCAGGAACTTTTGCAGACGCTGCTGGAGCCGAAAGGCTACGAGGTGGTGACCGCTGACGACGGGAAGCAGGCCCTGGAAATACTCTCTGAGAAGAACATAGACCTAATACTGCTGGACATCAATATGCCGGTAATGAACGGCTACGAAGTGTGCCTCAGGGTAAAAGAGGACCCGCGCACCCGGCATATCCCCGTCATAATGATAACCTCGCTGGATTCCCGCGAAAGCCGCCTGAAGGGCATGGAGGCCGGGGCGGAGGAATTCCTGCAGAAACCGGCGGACCAGGCTGAATTGCTCCTCAGGGTGGGAAATATCCTGCGCGCGGCCGAATACGAGGACGCTTTCAATTACGCCATAATGGCGCTGGCGCGGGCCGCCGAGGCCAACGATCTGGACACCGGCAACCACATACTGCGCGTGGGAGAATTCTCCGCGCTGATAGCCGCGGAACTGGGGCAGGCGGATAAGTTCGTGGAGGATATCCGCCTGCAGGCCACGCTGCACGACGTGGGGAAGGTGCATATCCCCAGCCACATCCTGAAAAAGCCCGGCCTGCTTGACGCCGGGGAAATGGAAGAGATGAAGAAGCACCCGGCCTTCGGCGCGGCCATCATAGGCGATCACCCGCAGCTGGCCATGGGCAGGGACATAGCCCTTTACCACCATGAAAAATACGGCGGCGGCTATCCCGCGGGCCTCAGGGGCGAAGACATCCCGCTGGCGGCCCGCATAGTCACCCTGGCCGACTGCTACGACGCGCTGCGCAATTCGCGCGTATACAAACCCTGCTACGACCACGCCGGCGCGTACCGGATAATAACCGAAGGCGACGACAGAACGCGGCCTGCGGATTTCGACCAGGCCGTGCTGGCGGTGTTTAAAAAGAAGGCGGACCGTTTCGAGGAACTTTATATAAAAATGACCGACCAGGCCGCCGCGCAGAAAAGGAGCGCATGACCGCAGCGAAGGAAGAATCCTTTATCGGCAAGTTCCTGGTGCTCAAAGGCGCGGTGCGCGAGCTCTGGATAATCTTCGGCACCAAGATACTCACCATCCTGGCCTATGGCCTGGTGGGCACCTCCACGCTGGGACTGTGGCTCTCTTCCGACGTGGGTTTAAGCGACCAGAACGCCGGCATCGTAATAGCCGGCTGGTCCTCCGCGCTGACCCTGTTCACCGTGATGGCGGGGTCCCTGGTGGACGCGGTGGGCATACGCAAGTCGCTGCTGGCCGGCTTCGGCCTCTGCGTGCTGGCCCGCTTCGTCATGTCCTTCTTCTCCGCCCCGTGGATAGCGCTGCCGCTGGGCCTGCTGCCGCTGGCCCTCGGCGAAGCCCTGCAGACCCCGGTGATGGTGGCCGCGGTAAGGCGCTTCTCCACCACGCGCCAGCGCGCCATAGCCTTCTCCATCTATTACTCCATGATGAACGTGGGCTTCGCGGTGGCCGGCTGGACCTTCGACCGTGTGCGCGCCGGGCTGGGCGAATACGGCCACTACGCCGTACCCGTCGTAGGCGTGGAGATAAGCACCTACCAGACCATAATACTGCTGGGCCTGCTATTTACCATTCCCAACCTGCTCATCACCTACTTCGGCCTGCGCGGCGGCCTTGAAGTTACCGACGAAGGCGTCAAGATAAAGCCGGAGGAGGCCCTCTACCCCGAAAGGTCCTTCTTGGAGGCCTTCTTCCTTTCCAGCCGCAACGCGCTCAGGGACTGGTTCAGGATCTTCTCCAACCTCTGGACCCAGCCCACCTTCTACCGCTTCCTGGCCTTCTTCGGTTTCGTGGTCTTCGTCAAACTCATCCTCTACCACATGTACTACACCTTCCCCAAGTTCGCCATACGCGAACTGGGCGAAGGCGCGCCCATCGGCCGGATCTTCGGGATGCTCAATGCCGTAATAGTGGTAGTGCTGGCGCCGGTGATAGGCGCCCTCACCCAGCGCTTCACCGCCTACAAGGCGGTGGTCATAGGAACCACCATCTCGGCCCTGGCCGTGTTCCTGATGGCCGTGCCGCCGGACCTGTTCCAGGGGCTGGCGGACGGCTGGCTGGGCGGCCTTATCGGCCGCTCCTGGCTGGGCCTTACCGGGCCCGTACATCCGCTTTACATAGCCATAGTGCTGTGCGTGGTGATTTACTCAGTGGGAGAATCTTTCTATTCCCCGCGCCTTTACGAATACCCGGCCGCCATAGCGCCCAAGGGACAGGAGGGCTCCTATATGGCCCTTTCCATGCTGCCCTATTTCTTCGCAAAATTCTTCGTGGGCGCCATGTCCGGCTTCCTGCTGGCGCACTACTGCCCGGCCCAGGGCCCGCGCAATTCCCGGATGATCTGGCTGATAGTGGGGGGAATGGCTCTTATCACACCGGCGGGCCTGGTACTGGCCCGGCGCTACATCCAGGTGCGCGAAGCGGGCCGGGATTAAGGCTGCCTTTCGCGGGGACCGCGTTTTTATCTACAATCTGGGGACTGCCCGGATAATGATCCTTAAAACCCGACAACGGACTGGAGCGTGCCATGACCGAACCTAAAGACCTTTATTCCTGCCTGGCGAAGACCGCTGAAAGGGAGCCTGAACAGACCGCCTTCGTCGCCGGAGAAAAACGCCTGTCCTGGCATGAAGTTCTTTTTGCCGTGGACCGCGCGGCCGATATGTTCTGGCAGCTGGGCCTGCGCAAGGGCGACCGCGCGGCCATCGTGCTGCGCAATTCCCCGGAATTCATAATCTCCTACTTCGCTATGGCCAAGCTGGGAGCGGTGTCCGTACCGATAAATTATATGGTCACCAAGGCCGAGGAGATAGCCTATATCCTGGAGAATTCCGCCTGCAAAGGGGTGGTGACGGAAAAAGAGTTCGTGAAGAACTACGTCGGAATAAAGGACCAGATGCCGGCCCTGAAGTTCCTGATCAGCGCCGATTTCTGCGGCCTGGACGGCGTGACCGACTTCTGGCATTACCTGAAGAAGGCGCATTACCACCCGCAGACGCAGAAGACCGCCGCCGACGAGCACGAGGTGGTATCCATACTTTACACTTCCGGCACCACCGGCCACCCGAAAGGCGTGCTGCTGACCCACCACAATATGGTGGAGAACTCCAAGGCCGCGATAGGAACGCTGGAACCGACGAAAAAAGACGTGTTCATGGCGCTGCTGCCAATGTTCCATACCTTCTCCTGGACCGGCAATGTCATAACCCCCATACTGCTCGGTTCCAAGACCCTGATAGTAAAGAGCATCACCCCGCCCAAACCCTGGCTGCAGGCCATGGGCCGCGAGGGCGTGAGCATAATGATAGCCGTACCGCAGATCTACGGCGTGCTGGCCAAGGAAGCGAAGGGCCTTAAAAAGTTCTTCCTCAAATTCTGGAGCCTGCGCAAGGTGCGGCTCTGCCTGTCCGGAGCGGCCCCGCTCAACCACACTATAACCTCGCATTTCCATAACGCGTTCGGGCTGCATATCCTGGAAGGCTACGGCCTCACCGAGACCAGCCCGGTGCTTACGATAGTGCCGCCCAGGTCGCGCAAGCACGGCTCGGTGGGCAAGGCCATCCCGGGGGTGGATATAAAGATAATGGACGACAGCGGCAGGCACCTTTCCCACGGCGAGGAAGGGGAGATCTGCGCGAAAGGCCCCAATATCACCCGCGGCTACCACGGCAATGACCAGGCCACCAAAGAACTCTTCACGCAGGACGGCTGGCTCAAGACCGGGGACATAGGCGTGCTGGATTCGGAAGGCTTCCTGTTCATACTCGACCGCAAGAAGGACATGGTGATAGTGAAAGGCCTGAAGGTTTTCCCCGCGCAGATAGAACATGTGATAAACGCGCATCCCAAGGTGGCCGAGAACGCCGTGATAGGCATCCCTGACGGCTGCGGCAACGAGACGATGAAATGTTTCTGCGTGCCCAGGCCGGACGCGCAGCTTGAGAGGTCCGAGATAGTGCAGTATATTAAGGCGAACCTGGATGGCTATAAACGCCCGCGCGAGGTGGAAATAGTTAAAGCCCTGCCCAAGAACACCATGCAGAAAGTGCTCAAGCGCGAACTGCTCAGGCAGGAGCTGGAGAACAAAGGGAAAGCGCCAAAGAAGGAAGAAAAGACAACAGCCGCCGCCTGACACCGGGCGGACGCTTTTTCGTAAGGCAGCATGGAACTGACATCGCAGATAACGGCCGTATTTAAAGAAGCCTGGCTCGTAGGCGGGGCGGTCAGGGACGCCGTACTCGGACGTCCGTTCAAAGACCTCGATATAGCCGTGGCGCCCTGCGCCGATTTCCGCAGAAAGACCGCCCGGCTCGCCCGCGCGCTGAACGCCTCCTGCTTCCCTCTCGACGAGGAGAACGAAGTCTGGCGCCTGACCTCGCGCAAAGCTCCCGCCTTCCAGCTCGACATCGCCCCTTACCAGGGCGGCAGCCTGGACGCCGACCTCCGGCGCCGGGATTTCACCATCAACGCCATGGCG
>PEXO01000245.1 GCA_002779045.1 Elusimicrobia bacterium CG08_land_8_20_14_0_20_59_10
TGTTCCGGAAAGCCATCTCCACCAGGTCCGGGCCGTGGCCCATAGTGTCAAGCCATTCGCTGTGCATCCGGACACAGCACGCCGGGTAGCCCAGCATTCCGGACCAGCGGTCGATATTTGAGGGGTTCTTCCAGATCAGCGCGGCGGTTTTAAGGGTCTTCAGGTCTCGCCCTATAAAAAAAACCTCTTTCTGCCGTCTCATATGAAAGCAGTTCCTGCCGGCGAACTTTTCCGCGGGCAGGTACTTCAGCCCCAGTTTTTCGCACAGGGCTTTGAACCCGGGCAGCTTTTCGCGCGAACAGGGGGTATAAGTGACCGGCTTTACGCCGGTAAGCACCCCGGCAAGGTCGGAAAAAGTCGGATCGTTCACATTGACGCAGGATACCCCCGGCGCCAGCGGCCGGGTCAGCCGGATGATCCCCCCCTCGTAATTACGGCTCAGCAGCGCTTCCATAGCACAACTCCTCAAAAGAACACCAGGTAAAGGAAAGAACCTTTGATAAGCATCGTGGACGCCAGGCCGATGGAAAGCCAGACGGCAAAAGGCATATCGTCGGCGCCTATGCCGTACTTGGCGGCCAGCGCAGGCAGTATCCCGACCATAAAATAAAGCGCCAGGAACGTGACCATCATGATAAGGGCCAGGTGCAGGAACTGGCCGCGCATCGGCGACACGAGCAGGGCCGAGAAGAACAGCGCGGCGAACACCCGGAACCGGCGCCGGCGCGGCTCTTCGTTCAGGTACCTGCCCAGGGGCCCTCCCAAAAAGATCAGGCCCAGCATGAACAACAGCGTCAGCATCGCGGAAATACGGGTCTCCAGCCTGAAAATATAGATCGCGCACATCAGCAGGCTGAACACCACTCCCGCAAGCAGCATAAGCCCCGCCGACCCCTTCAATTGTGCCAGGGAAGCGCCGCCCATTTCCTTCCACAGGTTCTTCTCCGTATTTGCTCGCGCGAAACGCACCAGCTTCCAGGCGGTATCCGCCCAGACAAAGAACGCGGTCACGACTATGGTGTTGAGAAAAAGATTGAAGGCGGGGAAAAACGGGATATAATGGCGGAAATAGTATTTCAGGGGCAGCAGCAGCACCAGCACGAAGAAAAGCTTGGCGTCGCCCGCCGACCAGAGATTAAAGTGAAACAGCAGGAAACCGCAGACCAGGGCGAAGAGCGAATTTATCCCCGTATACAGGAGCAGCCGGCCCCAACTTTCGTTAAAAAGGGTGTTTAACACCAGTTCTTCCGTGATATAGGGGGCATGCAGCCTGTAAAGGGAGAGCCCGCCGTAAACCGCCAGCGCCCAGATAACTCCGGAAAGTATCCAGAAATTACGTATCTTGCCCTCCCTGGAATCGGAAAAAGAGGTAACGGCGCAGATGACCGCCAGGGCCGGGAGAAAAGCGATATCGAGCATATCCGGTTTCATAGGATATTGGGGTCAGGTCTTGAAATTTAGCAATCCAAAAACCGATGTTCCCATAAAGCTAAAAGCTGCAAATTGCTGAATTTCAAGACCTGACCCCGAACTTCCTCCTTTTCCTTCCGGCGGCGGAGGTTTTTCTCTTTTTGGCCGCCGCTATCTCCGAAAGGCCGAAAACAGCCGCATAAGTCTTCCAGATCCCGCCGCATTCCTCAAGCTTGGGGCAGGCGGCGCAAGCCGGCGGACGCAGCTTGGAACCCCGCGAGTTGAGGAATACATCCTCCTCCACCTGGCCCGGAGAATTCACCTTCAGCTTCAGCCGGCCCCCGGGGATAAGGGAATGCAGGTGCGGCTCA
>PEXO01000267.1 GCA_002779045.1 Elusimicrobia bacterium CG08_land_8_20_14_0_20_59_10
TCTGTAAGTGAGGAGCAACGAAGCAGCCGGCCAAAGATGAGCCTCCCCCGGGGGGCCGGGCTTTCCCCTGCGCAGCGGCCGCGTCAACTGCCGCTACAGCCCCGCCACAAACCTCTCAGCACCGGGCGGCCTCCCCGGCAAGACCCGCCCTTACGGGGTTTAAATCTATGTACCGTACGGCGGCTATAAGATGATAGTTGTTCATATTTTCTTCCCGAACAGCATAGCTGAGCATCCCGACAAAGGACTGCGGTCCATTATTAAGGCGCCCTCGCGCCCGGGTCCCCGCTGCGGCCGCTGCTGGTAGCCAAGGCCGAAAAAGAGGCGGACCGGGCTGCCGCCCTTTGGCCGCAGGGGCTTCGCTGTCATTGGCCGGCTCGCCCCGGTCGGCAACGCCTCTTATCCGGTTTCTGTTCGTCGGCCCGGACTTTCGCTTTACGTTTCTTTCAGCGTATGCCTCGCGGCATACCGCCTTGCGTTTCGCTTGAGTTTCTCTGCGACCTGTCTCCTCGGAGGACTTTCACCTCCAAGCGTGGTTTCATGCTGGGCACACATAAAAAAGCCGGGGACAGCCCCGGCTTTTTTAAGGCGCACGCGGCTATTTCAGGCCTACTACCGCCTCCACAACATTGACCGCGTGGTCGCCCATCTTCTCGAAGCTGTTAAGCAGGTCCGAGTAGAGCGGCCCCACGCCCGCGCCGCAATTGCCGGCGCAGACGCGCGTCATGTGGCTGTCGCGGTACTCGTTGCGCAGGCGGTTCAGCTCGTTCTCCAGCTCCCAGATGCGGGCCATGATGTCTCCCTCGGGCCTGAGTATGAAGCCGCGCGTCTCCTCCAGCATGCCGCGCGCGTGGGAGGCTATCTTGATGAGATCGGCGTAGGCCTCCTTGGTCAGGGCCAGGCCGGGTTCCCGGGTACGGCCCAGGAGGTTGGCTATCTTCTCGCCGTAATCGCCCATCTTCTCGAAGTCGTTTATCATGCTCATCAGCGAGAGCACCTCGCGGCTGGTCTTGTTGGAGAGGCGCTCGTGCGCCAGCGCCGCCAGGTAATTATTGATCTTATGCTCCAGCACGTCGGTGGTCTTCTCGTCGGCCTTGATGGCGTCTATCTCGTGGTCTTCTATCTTGCCGTCGGCCAGCGCGGCGGCTATCTTGGCCATCATCCCGGTCACCACGCCGGCCATGTTGTTTATTTCCTTGCGGCCCGCGTCTATGGCCAGCTCCGGCGCGCGGGCGAAGGGCGTGGTAAGGTAGACCAGCTCATGCTCCCTGGGGCCGGTCACCTTCTCGTTGGGCATGATGAACAGCACCAGCCGCTCGAACTGCTTTATAAATGGCAGCATGAGGCTGGTGTTCATGATGTTGAAGACGGTGTGAAAGGCGGAAATATGCATCGGTATGGCCGTCAGCAGCGCGGCCTCGGTGGCGCCGTAGGGCGCGCCGGGCACCAGCCAGTCCACCAGGCTGATAATAGGGGAGAACAGCAGCGTCACCCAGACCACGCCCAGCACGTTGAAGAGGAAGTGCCCTATGGCCGCCTGCTTGGCGGTGCGGGAAGCGTTGATGGCGGCCAGGTTGGCGGTGATGGTGGTGCCGATGTTCTCGCCCAGCACCAGGGCCGCGGCGGCCGGGAAATCTATTATACCTTTGGCCGCTGCGGCTATGGTGACGGCCATAACCGCGCTGGAGGACTGGAAGACCACGGTCAGCACCGTGCCCACCGCTATCAGGCCCAGCCGCGGCAGGATGTCAGCCGGCGAAAACCGGGCTATCCAGTCCAACACTTCCGGCGAATTCCTTAGGTCGGGAATGCCGTCCTTTATAAGTTCGAGACCCAGGAAGAGGAGGCCGAAACCGACCATGACCTCTCCGAAGCGGTGGGGCCACTTCCAACGTTTTATGAACCGGGAAAAGAAACCGATCCCTATCAACGGCAGCGCGGAAGCCGCTATCTTTATCTTGAAGCCCAGCAAGCTGACTATCCAGGCGGTAACCGTGGTGCCGATATTGGCGCCGAAGATGACGCCCAGGGACTGCGACAGCGTCAGCATCCCCGCGCTGGCGAACCCCACCACCATGACGGTGGTGGCGCTGGAGGATTGTATTATGGAGGTTACCGCAAAGCCTGAGAAGGTGCCGGCCAGTCTGTTGGTGGTGGCTTTCGACAGCATCTTCCTGAGTCCCTGCCCGGCGCTTTTCTGCAGGCCCTCGCTCATTATTTCCAGGCCCAGCAGGAAAACGCCCAGGCCGCCCAGGAGGTAGAAGAACATTTCAAGACCTTTCAGCATTTAATTCTCCCTTGTTTATGCGGATGCCGGCGCTTAAGGCCGGAATTAAATTATAGCAACGCTGGGCCGGACGGAGGTGTAAAATGTGTGTAAAGCGGGAATCCGCTCAGCGCGGCAGCAGCGGCGCCAGCTTGGCCGACAGCCCGGCCAGGTGCTCGCGCAGGCGCGGCTGCTTGCTGAGCATCAGCGGCAGCAGCGTCTTGCGTATCCAGTTGCGGGCGTAGTGTTCGTCTTCGTTGGTGTGGTCCTTCCTGGAGGGCAGGGCGTTGACCTTTATATATCCCTCTATCTCCCGGCGCGAGACGGCCAGCAGCGGCCGGATAAGCTCCACCCTGGCCCTGCCGCGGCGGCAGAGCTCGCGGCGTTCCGGGATACCCAGCAGTCCTTTGGGCTCTGTGCCGCGCAGCAGGTTCAATATCACGGTTTCGGCGTGGTCGTCGCTGTGATGGCCGGTGGCCACAAGGCGGCATTTCTTCTTTAAGGCCGTTCTTGAAAGCAGCCCGTAGCGGGCGCTGCGGGCCGCGTGCTCGATGCCAGCGCCGCTCTTCTTTGCCAGCACCTTCACATCCGCCGAAAGTATTGTGGTCTCAATGCCATACCCGGCCCCGAGCTTTTTTACAAAGGCGGCGTCGGCATCGGCCAGCCTGCCGCGCAATTTATGGTTGATGTGGCAGATATGCAGTTTCAGCCGGTGGCTCCTGGCCTGCCCGGCAAAATAATCCAGCAGCACTACGGAGTCGGGCCCTCCGGAGACCGCCAGCAGTATGGAGTCCCCGTCATGGTATAAACGGCGCAGGCGCGCGTTGGCGCTCACGCGGTTCCAGAAATTGAGGGTCACGGCCTTCCTTGCGGGCATAACGAGATTATAGCAAAGCCCCGCCCGGGGGATTTTACAAGGAATTTACAGCGTCCGCCTCCCGGCCGGCGGGGGCTAATTGTATAATTTAGCCATGAACGAAAAGATCCTGGTGGTGGAGGACGAGAAGGACATAGCCCGGATGATAGAGTATAACCTCAAGAAAGAGGGGTATAGGCCGTCACTCGTTCATGATGGCTCCTACGCCGCGCTGACCGCCGCCAAAGAGAAGCCCGCCCTGGTCCTGCTGGACCTGATGCTGCCCGGCCTCGACGGCCTGGAGGTCTGCCGCCGCCTCAAGGCCGACGCCAAAACTTCCTCCATCCCTATAATAATGCTGACCGCCAAAGGCGAGGAGTCGGATAAAGTGCTCGGCCTCGGCCTGGGCGCGGATGATTATGTGACCAAGCCGTTCAGCGTGAAGGAACTGCTGGCCCGGGTGCAGGCCGTGCTGCGCCGCTCCGCGGAGAGGCCGGCGCCCGCCCCGGAAAAACTGAAAGCCGGCGCGATAGAGCTGGACGCGGCAAAGGTGGAGGTGCGCCTTAAAGGCGCGCCGCTGGAGCTGACCTCCAAGGAATTCGAGCTGCTCAAGGCCCTGATGGCCTGCGGCGAGCGCGTGCTTAAGCGCGAGGAACTGCTGAAGAAGGCCTGGGGCCTGGACGCGGCCCTGGAGGTGGAGACCCGCACCGTGGACGTGCACGTGGGCACGCTACGCAGGAAACTGGGGCGCGAAGGCCGCCGCATCGTGACCGTCAAGAATTACGGCTACCGTTTCGAGGCCGGCAAGTGACCTCCATGTTTAAGACCTTCAAGTTCAGGCTTTTTCTCTCCTACCTGTCGCTGTCGGCCGCGGTGCTCGCCTCGGCTTTTTTCCTTATCAACGACCGCGTGGAGAGAGTGGTGCTCTCCTCCCTGAAGACCAAGCTGGCCGACGAGGCGTCGCTTATCTCTTCCCGCCTGACCCCGGCTGACCTCTCCTCTCCCCGCCTCAACGACCTGGCCCGGGAACTGGGCGGGCGCGCGGGGTCGCGCGTTACCATCATAGCCGCCGGCGGCCGCGTGCTGGCCGATTCCGAACTTGACGCCGCGGGCGTAGAGGGCATGGAAAACCACGCCGAACGCGCCGAGGTGGAAGGGGCCCTGGCGGGGAATGTTTCCTACGACCTGCGCAGCTCCGCCACGCTGGGCAAGGTGATGCTTTACGCGGCCTATCCCGTCTCCGCCTCCGGGGGGAAGGTCAGCGCGGTGGCCCGGCTCTCCGTGCCCGCCGTCGAGATAGAAGCCGCCCGTTCAATGATGAGCCAGGCGCTGCTGGCGGCCCTCGGGATCGCCTTCCTGCTCTCCCTGCTGCTCAGCCTGGCCGTCTCGGCCGGTTTCGCCCGGCCCTTCAACAAGATCGTCTACGCTTCCAAGAAATTCGCCGCCGGGGAGTTCTCCTACAGGATACAGAAGGATTTTCACGGCGAGATGGGCAAGCTGGCCGAGACGCTCAATTCCATGGCCGCCTCCATAGAGGAGAACATCGGCCGGCTGGAACTGCAGTCGCAGCAGCTCTCCGCGGCCTTCACCGGGACGGCCGAAGGCGTGCTGATGACCGGGGCCGATTCCCGCATCACCACGCTAAATCCCGCCATGGAAAAGATGTTTTCCCTGGACTCGGCCGCCCTCTCCCGGCCGCTGCTTGAGGTCATTCCCAGCGCCCGCCTCTCCGAGATCTGTGCCCGCGTCGTTTCCGAGGGCGCGCAGCTCTCCGGCGAGATGGAGCTGACCCTGCCGGTACAGGGGCTGTTCAGCGTCAACGCCTCCCCCATCTTCGCCGGCGGGCGAACCTCCGGCTGCCTGCTGCTGGTGCGCGACATCACCGCGCCCAGGCGCCTGGAGGCCATGCGCCGCGACTTCGTGGCCAACGTTTCGCACGAACTGAAGACCCCGCTGACCGCCATCCGCGGCTACGTGGAAACCCTGATGGGCGGCGCGCTGGACAACCGGGCCGACGCCCTGGAGTTCCTGGGCGTGATACACGCCCACACCCTGCGCCTGGACAACATCGTCAGCGACCTGCTTAAGCTCTCCTCGCTGGAAGCCCCGTCCGCCGGGCTGAAAAAGGAGCCGGTGCCGCTGAAGGCGCTGGCCGATTCCCTGATAGCCGGGCTCGCTTCGGTCTTCTCCGCCGGGAAAGCGGAGGTGGTTAACAATATCCCCGCCGGCCTGGCCGCGCAGGCCGATCCCGAGAAACTGGGGCAGGTGTTCATCAACCTGCTCGACAATGCCGTTAAGTTCTCGGCCGGATCCCCCAGAGTGGAGATCGCCGCGCAAGAGCTGCCGGGCGCGCTGAAGATAACGGTCAGCGATAACGGCATCGGCATCCCGTCCGAGCATTTGCCGCGCGTCTTCGAGCGCTTCTACCGCGCCGACAAGGCCCGCTCGCGCGAGATGGGCGGCACCGGCCTCGGGCTTTCCATCGTCAGGCACGTGGTGGAGCTGCACGGCGGCTCCGTCGGCGCCGACAGCGCCCCCGGCCGCGGCTCCTCCTTCTGGTTCACCCTCCCTGTCTGAGCGAACGGAGAAAACGCCAAGATAGAGATAGAGGCCAAGAAGAAGCTTTCTCCGGAGTCAGCGAAAAAACTTCAGAAACATCTTTCCGGGAAAAAAGGCGTCAGGCACATCAAGAGCACCGCGTTCATGGACCAGTTCGTGGATACCCCTGATTTCGATATTTTCCATTCCCTGTCTAATTTCTGGGAATACGAGAACGAGATAAAGAGTGAAGACAACGACCTGGCCGCCAAGGTGGCCAGGCTCGACACAATGATGGATTTCGACGCGGAACTGTCCGAAAAGTTCTCTCTCCACCCGGAGGCCATGGATAAGTATCACCGCGTGCTCAGCTGCTTCACGAAAGGGCGGCAGCCCGGTTCAGTATTCACTGAATCGGTCCCGGTGCTTCCGGCCTGATCTTACCGGGATTTTACCCGGCCTTGACGTCTTTCATAACTTCCCCCGCTATAATTTATTCCGGGAGCGGCCTGCTCCCGCAACATATGCCTAATGCGGCGCCGGCGGGCCGTCCCATTACCCGGGCGCGGTGCCGTGAAAGCAAAAAAGTTCTTATTTTACCCGGCCGGAGAGCGGCAGCGTGAACTCCAGCACGGCGCCTGAAGGCCGGCGGTTGCGGATGGAGAATTTGCCGCCGTGCTTCTCAACTATTTCCTTCGAGTTAAAAAGCCCCAGGCCGGTGCCGCCGTTCTCTTGGCGGGTAGTGCCGAACTGTGTAATGCCGCTCTCCAGCAGGGCGGGCGGGAAGCCCGGGCCGTCGTCCTCTATTGAAACCAGTATTTCCTCCCCCGCCAGCGCCGCGCGCAGCGTTATGGTGCCGCCAGGCTGCAGGAAAGAGAGCGCATTGGTGATGCCGTTTATGAACACGCGCTGCATATGCGGAACGCTGAGTTTAAGCTCAGGCAGGTCCTCCCCGGCGCTTACCAGGATCTTTACTTCCCTGCCCCCGGCCTGCCTGGCGAACATCGCGGCGGCGTTCTCCATCGGCTCCCTTATCGGAGCGGAGCGGAACTCGTAACGGGCGCCCTTGATTATCGCCAGCGCGCCGTCAATTATGCTCTTGCCCATTTTGGCCGCCCGCTCCAGGTGCTTCGCGTCCTTGGGGCTGGGGGTCTCATCCTGCACCATTATCTCCGCGGTCAGAAGTATTATGGTGATCACATTGCCGATATCATGCAGCAGGCTGGCCGTCATGCGGCCCACCTCGGCCGCCGAAGCCTCCGACTGCGCCTTCGAATCCCGCTCGGAGACGGTGGCCAGCAGTTTCTCCACCTGAAAGCGCTTAAAGGTGACTTCCGTCTCAAGCCGCCGCCTGGCCAGGGAGGTGCGGAAGGTTATGAAGGCGGAAAACACAAAAACGGAAGCTTTCACGGAAAAAGCGAATAACTGCGCGGTGTCCAGCCGGAGGGCGTCCGCGGACAGCGCGCCCAGCGTAAGCAGGCTCAGGGCGGTGGCGCCGACCACCTCCGGCAGGCTGCCGGTAAGCGCGGCGGTAAATATCGGCAGCAGGAACAATACCCAGAAAAAAGAAAGATGCCCGCCGGACTTGGAAAGGATGGCGGCTATCACGCCGATATTGGACAGGAGCATTATGTCCACCAGCCAGAGTTTAACCTTAACCTTCTCGGCAAAAATGCGGTTGAAGGCGAAGTTGACCGCCAGGAGCGACATGAACAGGTAAAGGACTTCGGGGAAGGCTATCAGCGGGTTCTCGCGGTAAAGATAGGCGAGCGCCACCATGAAAACGGAAAAAAGCACCTCGTAATTGCTTTTCGAAAAAGCCGTGGTCTCGCCGCGGTCCCTGAATAGCTTAGGCCACTTCATATCCACAATATAGCATTTCGCCTTTTCAAAATACCCGGCGCCGCCGTTGAAGCCCGCTTCCGCGGCTGCATAAGGACCGGAACCATACGACATAGATCCCCCCGGCGGCTGAAAAACCGCGCTACAGGCACTCGCGCAGCGCGGCGGCTTCCCTCTCCAGCAATGTTTTAAGCCGGGAACTTTCCGGCTCCGTCAGCACCACCGGTCCGTCCTGGTAATAATAGGCATTGAAGAGCTCGTAAAATCTTTGCAGGGTCCCGTAATCCCGCAGTTCGCTGCCGGGCGCGCGCTCAAGCCCGGAGTAGGAAAAGCCCGGGTCCCGCACTTTAACCGCCCAGTAACGCGCTTTCAGTTCCACGGCCGCGCCCTCCCCGGCAGTTCCCTCGGACGTGAACCCGCTTA
>PEXO01000395.1:0-364 GCA_002779045.1 Elusimicrobia bacterium CG08_land_8_20_14_0_20_59_10
CGTGTAGTACGTGTCGCTTCATGCCACTTCGGTGTAGCCCAAAATCGGCCAGCCAAATGCTTCAGTTATTTCGTTACGCTTCCTTAGTGTATCCCTCCTTCCTTTAAAAACACAGGACCAAGGCCGGGCCGGTGCCCTCTTGGGCCAAAAGACTTGGCCCCCATAGGTCTTTTGACCCACACAAATACATACGCGCTGATATATACTTTATATAATGGAGTGCCTCCGCGCAGGTTGGTTTGTTTGTATTGGCATTAATAGTGACAAAAGAATCCAATCCCGATCCGGTTGAAAACCTAAAAAAACTGTTCGCCGCTTTAGTGCTGGCTTCCGGTCTGTCGCTTGCGCCGGCGGTCGGTCTTTT
>PEXO01000395.1:379-4546 GCA_002779045.1 Elusimicrobia bacterium CG08_land_8_20_14_0_20_59_10
GGATTCCCTCACAACGCTTACGGTCGGGGGCGGCTTTGACGTTCCGGTCGTCTCCACTCCCGTGCCCTACTCCGGGCCGGTAAGCACTACCCATGTCCTTAACGCCTACTTTGTGAACGTCGGCCAGGGGGACGCGGAGTATATAGAGTTGCCCAACGGTCATAATGTGCTTATAGACGGCGGGCCGAATCCCACGGCCCCGCTTGCGGAGTTCCTCACGCAGCACGGCATAACCAAGATAGACCACGTAGTATTGACACATCCGCATTCCGACCATTATACAGGCTTGGTATATGTTTTTGATAATTTCCAGGTGGCCAATTTCTACGATACCCGCATAGACAATACCGGGTCCTCCACGATAAAGAAATTGCGCGCCAGGATCAACGAACTGGGGGTAAATACCATTTACCCTTCGGAGGGCGATGAGCTGAACTGGGACCCTGAAGTGGCGGTGAAGGTCCTTCACAGCTGCTCCGAGCCGGGGGAGAGCAATTCCGGTCACGTTCTCAATGATTGTTCTATAGTCCTGAAGGTCACCTATCAGGACAGTTCCATATTGTACATGGGCGATGCGGAAATAGACGTGGAGGCGGAGCTTGTCGCGACTTACGGCGAGACGCTCCGGGCGGATGTCCTTAAAGTCGGGCATCACGGCAGTTCTACGGCTTCCAGCCTGCCCTTCCTGGAAATGGTCAAGTCCAAGCTGGCCTATATTGAAGTGGGCTATGCCAACACTTTCCACTTCCCGTCCCCGGTAACCATGGCCAACATGGAGGCCGTCGGGGCAACGCCTTTCCTCACTTATATGACGGGCACGCAGCTGTATACTATCCAGGGCAAGTGAGGGGGCAGTAGCAGCAGCAGCATTTACAGGCTTTGCGGTATTTTGTATAGTAAGGGTAGTTGTCAGGCAGTGCGGTGTTTTTTTCCGTATCTTACAAGCTGTGCGGGTATCCTTAAAAACCTAAGACTACCTGTTGCGGTGATGTCCCGCCTAAGGCGGGCGCGTTAAGTCCCTCCCACCTGATATGGAACTTAACACAAAGTACCGGGAATATAAGAGATTATATTTCGGAGGCCTTGTGTTATGAAAAAGTATATGTCCGTCATCTGTTTCGCGGTCGTAGTTCTTTCCGGTTCCGCTTTCGCGCAGCCGGACGGCGGCGTCGGGTCCGTCTTCTCAAGGACCGACGCTCAACTGGCGCCGGTCATTAAGAGCGCCCTGGCGCGCTACCAGGCGGCTGATATCCCGGCCGCCTCCCCTGCTTCCCCCGTGGTCGCCCGCAGCTATAAGGTCCGCCTTGTGGACATTACGGAGAAATACCTGCATAACGGCGAAGTCGTTTCCGGATATCCGGCCATTTATAATCATGTTCCCAGCGAAGAGAACGCGCTGATAATAAAAGTGTTCTCTTTTTTCGACGCCAGGGATGTGGAATGCAAGATCGAGGTTTATTATACCGGCGGCGACTGGATGCAGTATGGGTTTACCTATATAGTCACTAATGCCGGCGGCAACAATGACCGCGTCAGGGCCTACTTTATAGCCAGCCTGTCTACCCCTGACCGTGAGGAGGGCGCCGTGGCCCCCGGGGTGGATCCCTTTGATACCGCGAAGCTCACGGAATTCATCTCTTCCGGCTTCCTGGATGCGGCGGGCGGTGTGAAGTCCGCGTTCAGCAGTATTGCCGAGCTCCCGGCTTCCGGGAAATAATTGCGGCCTGAATTTTAAGGAGGCTTATGAAAATACTGATGACGATGCTGTTAGTATCTCTGCCCGCGGCGGCACAGGCTGCGGGTATGCGCCATGGCATGGGCCAGGCCGCTGTCGGCGTGCACCTGGCTTCGGTGCTTTATGCGGCGCTCGCCGCACTGGGCTACTGGGTGCTCCAGCATGCCTCAAAGGAAGCCGCCGGTTTAGTTAAAAAGACCGGAATGCTGGTGGGAACTCTTATCATCGTGATAGGACTGCTCGGCGTCCTGTGCGGAGTGGGCAGCCACATAAAGAGACAGACCTCCTGTTGTTCGGACCAGGCCGCCATGTCGCAGGGCGGAGGAGTTGTCACGGCCATGCCGGAGGCGCCTGGGAAAAAGGGCAAATAAATTACCCGGGCGTAGGAACGGCCGGCTATCCACCGGTCGTCCTTATTTTTGTAGAATGAACACTATGCGGATATTTGTGATCCTGATGCTGGCTGCCGCACCCGCCCGGGCGCAGTGGGGAGCCGCCGAAAGCCGCGCCGCGGCGGAACTTATTTCTTCACGCCCGGAAATCTCGGTCATAGGCAGCGCGCCGCTGCTGGGCATGCTGGCCGCCAGGCCCAAAGCCTGCCTCCCTGTCACGCTGGGCGGCACGGATTTCCTCGCCACCATCGACCTGGACCTGAACTGGGACAGCTGGTTCGCGCTTAAACCCGCCGCAGGCGGTCCCGGCGCCGGCGCGTGGAAGGAAACCGACCTGGCTTCGGGCGCGGTTTATCTCTATAAGGGGCTGAAGCTTCAGCTCAAGGAAACTGCGGGCGTTGTGAGCATAGAGGCCGCCTCCGGGGAAAAGGCCGAAGTCGCGGTCGGCGCGCTTTTCGACAGGCTTTATTCCGCCTCCCTTAAAATAACTTTCGGCGATGCTGTTACCTATGCCGTTTTCCGCAACCTTTCCCCGCTCAGCGAGGAGGAGGGTACCGTCGCCCTGCGCGTGGGTTCCGACGGCCTTTACTATTATTCCCTCACCCCCGACAGGCAGATAGAGTCCGCGCCGCGCTGGCTGCTGGCTGTGAACGGCGTGCTCTACGGCCTGAAGATAAAAGATACTTCCCTGCTTTTCGTTTCAAAACCCATTGAGATGAAATACCCGCTCCTCCCCGAACGCGTTCATCCCTGAAGACAAATCTCATACTTTCCTGGAAATACTGATGCGGGAAAAAGAAAAGACAGCCGTCCTCTTCGGCCGGTTCCGGGAAGACCAGCTTGCCAGACTGCGCAGGCTGGCCACCCCGCGAAAAGTGCAGGATCTGCTGGACTACGACATAGCTTACAATGGCAGCAAGCCTTCCACCTGCCTTTCGGTGTCGGAGGTGCTTGACCAGCGCCGGGCCCACTGCATAGAGGGCGCTATGCTGGCCGCCGCCGCTTTATTTTTGCAGGGAAGGCCGCCGCTGCTGCTGGACCTGCGGGCCAACCCGCGCGACGATGACCATGTAATAGCGCCTTTTACCGTGAACGGTCTCTGGGGCGCGGTGGCCAAATCCAATTTCTGCGGCCTGCGTTACAGGGAGCCGGTGTACAGGTCTTTCGGCGAACTGGCGCGCAGTTATTTCGAGTTCTATTATAATGACACCGGCGAAAAAACGCTGCGCGAATTTTCCATCCCTTTCGATGCTTCACGGTTGAAGCCGGACTGGCTCTTTTCTAAAAAAAATGTGTTCTATGTGGGCCGCAAGCTGGACGCGCTGAAGCATTACCCGATAGTGCCCTTTACGTATCAGCGCCGCCTGCGCCGCGCGGATTCTCTTCTGCGGCAGGCGGAGATACTTGGCTGTTCCGGCGCCCCGCTGAAAAAGCAAACCCCCCGGCCGTATAAAAAGTAGTTAGGTATACTGTCCCCATAATTCGCATATAGGTCTAAAGTCCTATGCCGCTTGGGTCCTTTGTGCCCATGCCCGGACGGGAATACGCTTGTAAAATTTAGTTGCGAATGAAAAAGATTGCGCGGTTCATAGTTTTAACATTTCTGTTCCCGCTTTCCTCCGGGGCCTATGCCCTGGACTTGAATAATCCACTTCCCAACTGGGTAGACCCGTCCCGCGAAAAAATAGTTGATGTGCCGGGCGAAAGCCGCGCGCGCGCCGTGCCGCCTTCCGGTTTCCGCATGCCCGCCGAATATGAACCGGTTGCCGGCGTGGTGATAGGCTGGGCCGGTTATACCAGTATGCTTTCCCGGATAGCGCAGGCCGCGGCCGGCCCCGGCAATGCCAAAGTTCTGGGCGTGGCGGCGCCCGCGGCGCTGTCCGGCGTTCCCGCCGACAAGTACAGGAAGCTGGACCTCCCCATAGATACCGTCTGGATGCGCGACTACGGCCCTTTCGGCATAACGGGTTCCGGCCAGCTGGGCATAGTGGATACGGTTTACCGCCACTACCAGTACCGGCGTGAAGACGACGCGCTGCC
>PEXO01000395.1:4590-6938 GCA_002779045.1 Elusimicrobia bacterium CG08_land_8_20_14_0_20_59_10
GCCTTATACTCGACGGCGGCAACCTGATGGTGGACACGAAGGGCAACCTTTTCATGACCAGGCGCACCTATATGTGGAACTCCTCCATACCACAGGAACAGGTGGACGCCGCGCTTAAGGCGCAGTTCAAGGTGAAGAATATCTACGCTTTCGATTATGCCGGCTATCCCGGCGAGCCCAAAGACGGTACCGGGCATATAGACATGTTCATGAAGCTCCTTAACGACCACACCGTGCTCATCACGGTGGCGGACGTCGAGCCCTTCAGGACCAATGCGGAAAAAGCGCAGGCTTTTTTCAGGGGCCGCACGGCGCCGGACGGGAAGCCTTATAAGGTAGTGACCGCAAAGGGCTGGCAGACTTACGGGGCCTGGTATACCTATACCAATTCGCTGATCGTCAACAATACGGTCATAATGCCTTCGTACACCGGGCATGATAAAGACGAGGCCGAAGCCAAAGCCGCCTACCAGGCCGGCATGCCGGGCGTCACCGTGGCGCCGGTTAACTCCGACAGCAGCATTACCGCCGGCGGTTCCATCCACTGCGTCACGCAGACCCTGCCCGTGCTTCCGGGCAAGGAAATTCTGCCGGGTCCGTACTTTGACGTGGTCCCCGTGTTCGCGGAGTACAGTCTTACTTCCGGCTTGGCCGACCTGCCCGCCCTGGGTCAGTTGGCCGGGGCTGTCGGGCGCTAATTATCTTTAGTCCTCCGGGGCCCGTGTCCGCAGGGATGCGGGCCCCGGTGTTTTATGCCAGGGCCGCGAGGGGCCGGGCTCCCCGCTTTTATTGTAGAATTCTATATATATGGCAAAGCCCGGCAGCGCAGGCTTAGTATTCGGGGCATCCGGCCGCCGCAGGCCGTCCGCGGCCGCCTTCGCCGTCCCGGTCTTTATAACCGGACTGCTTGTCTGGGCGCTCTTGTCCCGGCCGGACCGGTTCCTGTGGATCTATCCCGCTTTCGGCTCCCTGTTCCTCTGGTTCTCCTGGTCCGGGGAAAAAGAAGTTAAATATATCTTCCTGTTCCTGGTCACGTTCGCGGGTCTCGTTCTGCCCAAGTTCGCTCCGGGCGGGGATTCCCTGGCCGTCATGGGCGCGACGCTGGCCGAACTGCTGGGCCTGTGGCTGCTTTTCTTTTTCCTTTCCGGGGTGGAGCGTTCAAGGCAGTCCGCGCTGGAGGGGCTGGCCGCCCGTGAGGCCGAGGCGGCGGCGCGCATAAAAAACCTTAAAGACGAGCTTGCCCGGTACCGCCTGCACCGGGATAGCGCGCTTGCCAGCATACGCGACAAAGGCGCGCTGGCGGCTTCGGTGCAGGAGATGGGCGCCGCGTCCACCCCGGACGAGATCAAGGAGCGCCTGGAAAGCGTGCTCGGGAAATACTTCCCCGGCGCCGCCGTGGAGCTGCATTCCGGGGCCCCGCGCGATTTCGTTGAAAAATGGGTGGCCGAGCGCAAGTTCCCGCTGCTGGTGCGCAATTCGCAGGAGGACAGCCGTTTTGCGCGGGGGCTTTTCGGTCCCGGGGAACGTTCCCTGATGGCGCTGCCGCTGCATTTGTTCGGTTCGCTGGTGGGGTTCGTGCGCGCCTCCGCTCCGGAGCCGGACCGCTTCAAGGGCGAGGACCTGCGCGGCGCCGAGATCTTCTGCGCGCTGGCCGGCGTCAGCATGGAAAATATCTATCTTTTCGAGAAGGTGCGGGAACTGGCCATTAAGGACGGGCTTACCGGGCTTTACACTCACCGCGCCATGCAGGCCCGCCTGGAAGAGGAAATACTGCGTTCAGCCCGCACCAAGGTGCCGTTCACGGTGATAATGGCCGACATAGACCATTTCAAAGCCTATAACGATACCTTCGGGCACCAGGCCGGGGACGAGGTACTGAAGGCCGTGGCCGGGGTCTTTTCCGCCGGCGTGCGCGACATAGATTTCGTAGCGCGCTACGGCGGGGAGGAAGTGGCGGTTATACTTACCGGCGTAGCCAAGGAGGCCGCGCGGGCCGTGGCCGAGCAGCTGCGGCGCAACCTGGAAACCCGGGAGTTCAATTTTAACGGCGCCCGTTCCGGGGTGACCGCCAGTTTCGGCGTGGCCGAATTCCCCGCCGAGGGCGCGATAGCCAGCCAGCTGATACGCGCCGCGGACGAACGGCTTTTCCGCGCCAAGCAGGGCGGGCGCAACAGGGTGGTGCATGAATAATTACGAGCCCTGGCTGGCGGCCGCCGCCGCGGCCCCGCTGGTTTCCTATTTCCTGGGGCGGCTCAACCGCTGGGCCGGGCTTACCGCCGGTATTTCGTTCTTTGTCCTGGCCGCGGCCATGCAGCCGGCCATAGTCTTCTCCGGGTTTTCGTCCGCGC
>PEXO01000395.1:7059-8045 GCA_002779045.1 Elusimicrobia bacterium CG08_land_8_20_14_0_20_59_10
CGAACTGGCCAGGGCCAGGGAGGAAGCGCGGCATAACGCCTCCGGAGAAAAAAAATCCCTGGCCGTCTATTCCGCTGTAAAACTGCTTTCCGAGACCGTTGACCCGGAGGCGGCGGGCAGGCAGTTCGGTAAATACCTGGCGGATTATTTCGGGACCGAGCGCGCCGCGCTATACCTGGCCGGCAACCTGCCCGGTGAAATGGAGCTCTTCGCGCAGGGGTCAGGGGCCGCCACCCTGCCGCCGCTCCAGGTTCTTTTCCCGGCGGGAGCTTTTCCCCCGGCGCCGGAGCTTAAGGACGGCCTGGCCGTGGCCCCCGTGCGCGCCTCCATGCAGGACGGGGAGGCGCTGGGAGTCCTTGTATTCGAGCCGGGTCCCGGCGGCGGCGAAGCGGCCGCTGAAGCCGCGGAGCGTTTTACCACGGAGATCTCTTTCTCGCTCAAGCGCGTGCAGCTTTTCAGGCAGGTGGAATGGCTTTCGCTCACCGACGGGCTGACGGGCCTGTGGCGCCGCAACGCGCTGGACGAGAAGATAAACGAGGAGATCCGCCGGTCCTCGGCTTTCAAGACCACGCTCGGTTTTATGATAGTGGATATAGATCATTTCAAGCGGCTCAACGATAATTACGGGCACCAGTTCGGGGACGCCGTGCTTAAACGCGTGGCGCAACTGCTGAAGTCCGGTGTGTACGAGACGGATTTCGTGGGACGCTACGGCGGCGAGGAGTTCGGCATAGTGCTGCCGCGCGCGGACGCGGTGGGGGTGCTGCGCAAGGCGGAGACCATACGCGCGCGCATTGAGGCGGAGGCCTTCTCCCAGGGGCTGGAAAGCGTCAGGCTTACGGTTTCCATAGGGATAGCTCATTTCCCGCGCGACGGGCGCACGCCGCGGGAACTTATCGCCAGGGCGGACACGGCGCTTTACGCCGCCAAAGAGGGCGGACGCAACAGGGTGGTGGACGCGGCTACGCATACGGCATGAGAATACG
>PEXO01000323.1:0-3195 GCA_002779045.1 Elusimicrobia bacterium CG08_land_8_20_14_0_20_59_10
CAACACGAAAAGGAGGCCTGGCTAAAGAATTACGACGGAGTCACACCGGGTGATTTCATGCTCATTCTTGGATTAGAAAATGCTATCGGAGCGGCCCTTTATCGATAAAGACAATATACCCGCCAAGTTGGTATAATGGAGACGGCCCGTTGCCGAACGATCATACAGGCGGGGGAGAGTTTATGCAAAATGAAGACCTGGTTTTTAAACCCAGCGAAGTCCCCGATGAAAGTCCCATAGAGAGACCCGAGCTCCAGGATAAATTCGGGGTCGTGACGGATGAAGGGCCTTTCCTGGCCGGTTTCAATGAACGGTTCCTGGCTTACCTGATAGACTGCCTGCCGTTCCTTTTTGCCACCTGGCTTACCTTTAAAATGGCGGTGAAAAGCGGGGCAATACTCCCGAACTTTGCCGGGGAGATGAAGGTCAAGCTGTTTTGGGTGGCGGTTTACATAGTCTACCAGGCCGTACTCTCCTCGGGGGGCCGCGCGACGCTTGGCAAACGCATAATGGGGCTGAGGGTGGTGGACAAGGACGGCGGGCCGCTTTCGCTGGGCAGGGGTTTTGTGCGCGGATTTTCCTATTTCCTCAGTTCGGGGACGCTGAACCTGGGGTTTCTCCTGGCGCTTTTTACCCCGGAGAACCGGGCGCTGCATGACTACACCACCGGCAGCCGGGTTATAGCCCTTAAGGAGCGCGGCGATCTCGCCAACGGGCTCATAGTGGCGCTGTCCTGGGGGCTTATTGCCTTCTTTACCGGGTCGTGGGTGAACAAGACCGTGCTGAAGGTGTCGCCGCCGGAGAAGAAGCAGATCTATGCCGCCTACCGGACGATCACCAAACTTGGCATCCTTGAGAAGATCTATATGCGGTCCACGGGCCACTACACCAATAACATCAAGAGTCTCGCCAACCTCACCGGCAATGTAGAGGCCGTGAAGGCGGAACTGCTGCGCAACCTCGAGCCTGACTCACTGGTTATAATGTCCGACGGCAGAAAATATACGATAAGGGCCAAAGCCAGGAACTGGCGCAAGACGCAGGTGCAGGTGAAATCCGCTGTAATGCTGCCCCCGGAGGCCGCTTTAAGGTAGGAAGCCGGGACCCCCTCCCGCAAAAAAACCCCGCTGTGAAGCGGGGTTCTTTTTTGGCCGTCTGAAGCGCATAGGCCGTCTTGATGGCCATAGGCCTAACGGCGCCTTCGCACGAATTGGCGTGCCGTTCCCTTCGTAGCGTACCCGCGCCTGGGCCGTCTGATGGCCACAGAGGCCCTGTACGGCACAGCCAGAGGCTAGTCCCTGCGGGTCCGTTCCGTTCCGCTCTGGCAGGTTATGCAGTAGCGGGCCGAAGGCAGCGCCTTTATGCGTTTTTTTTCTATGCGCTTCTTGCAGTGTTCGCACAGCCCGTAGGTGTTCTTGTTTATTTTGCGAAGGGCAGCCTCGATATCGCGCAGGATCTGCCTTTCATTGTCGGACAGCTCAAAGAGTATTTCCTTGTCCAGGCTCTGCGTGGCCTGGTCTATGGAATCCCCGCCGTCGGGTTCCAGCAGGTCCAGGTTCCTCTTGTCCTCCACGTTCTTGGCTATGTCCAGCTTCATTTCGGTGAGAGCGGATAAAATGGCGGCCAGCTCCTGCCTGGTCAGGGCTTCCGTACCGCCCGAAGCCGGTTTCTTTGCCCGGGGGGCTTTTGCGGCGTGTTTCTTCGGTGCCGGTTTTTTTGCCGTCTTTATTTTAGCCGCCGGTTTTTTTGCCGTCTTTTTTTTAGCCGGTTTTTTCATTTTTTTCATTTTTTGCTCCTAATTCTGGGAAGTGGTGAAAAACATGGGGCGGGACCGCGTAATAATCCCGCGGGAGGCGCGTATCCTGTCCTTGTAATATTTGGGAAGCGCGAAGGCGCCGGTAATGGATCCGCCGTCCAGGTACCTGAGCGGACGTTTCAGGATGGAAGCCGCCCGGTCGAGCGCGGCGGCTTTCATGGTAAGCGGGTCGATGGAGGAGTCGGTGCAAAAAAGGAAGCTCCACGGCATATCGTAAGACGGGATGAAGGCGGTATAGCTGCGCACCGTTGTGAAAACGCGCCGCAGCGTATTATAGAGCGCCGGGTGCAGATCGAACTGCAGCGGCGTGCCCGGGCCGGCATGCGTGGTGAAGATGCCGTCCGGCTTGAGGATCTTCTTCAGGCGGCGGTAAAATTCAAGGGTATACAGGCCGAAGGCCGGGCCGCCTTTTATGGGGCTGGGGAGGTCGGAATAGACGAGGTCGAACCTGAGAGCCGTGTTCTCCACCAGCTTGCCCGCGTCCTGGGCCAGCAGCCGCAGGCGCGGGTCGTCGAAAGCGCCCTTATGCCAGGCCCCCAGGTGTTTGCGCGCGAAACGCAGTATATTGAAATCTATATCAGCCATAACAACGCTTTCTATCCCGCGCGAGTTCAGTATCTCGCGGGCGGTGGCGCCCTCCCCCCCGCCGAGAACCAGGGCGGTGCGGGGCGCGCGGTGGGACAGCAGCGCCGGGCAGACGAGGGATTCGTGGTAGAAGAATTCGTCAAGGCGGCTTGACTGCGTTTCCCCGTCGATGACCAGCACTTCCCCGAAAGCGCCGGTGCGGATCAGCGCGGCTTTCTGGAAAGCGGTGTCGGAAGTCTCCAGCAGTTTCTCCGCCCTGTGCGCGTGCAGTTCTCCCGGCGTGAAGAATTCCACGAACCAGTCGCCCCCGGGCAGGATGGCGGAGGAGTTCTTCAGCCAGTCGGGTTTGCGGGTCTTTTTCATCTGGAAGGCGTTTTCCCGGGGACGAACCCCCTTTCCATCTTTACGATACTAAAGCGCGAAGCCCTAAAAAGTTTTTTCACCGCGTTGAGGGCTTTCTGCTGGTTTACGGCGTCGCCGCAGGTGAAGAGGTCCGCCGAGGCGTAGCGGTGTTCCGGCCAGGTGTGTATGGCGAAATGGGACTGCGAGATCACGACTACGCCGGAGACGCCGTATGGCTTGAAATTATGGAAGATGGAGTCTATTACCGTGGCGCCGGCGTCGTGGGCGGCCTTAAGCATGATGTCCTGTACCCGCGATACCGAGGATAGCGCGGCCGGGCTGCAGCCGTATAGTTCCAGTATCAGGTGATGTCCCAGGGGCTTCATAAAGATTAGAGAATCTATAAATAATACCCCCCCCGTGTCAAACAACAATCAGTAACCGGTAACCGG
>PEXO01000323.1:3271-4549 GCA_002779045.1 Elusimicrobia bacterium CG08_land_8_20_14_0_20_59_10
GTAACCGGTAGCCGTTCAGCCTACTTGAACGAGATGCCTTTCATTTTTGTGAAGATGGAGCGGTCCCTGCGCTGGAAGATGGGGCTCCGGAACGGGAAGTCGAAGGTGAGGGAGATCCTGTGTGTGGCGCCAAGCTCCCCCATGGGGACGAGGGCGTAATCGAGCGTGAAGAAATGCAGCGTAGCGCCGAGCCCCATGGAGATACCGTTTATCCTGTCGTTCATCTGCTGCAGGTCCAGCCCGGCGCGGACGCAGAACCGCGTGAGCTCGTTGGGCGTCAGGGCAAGTTCTCCGCCTATCAGCAGGTTTGGTTTGTTGCCCTTGGGCAGAACCACGTCGGCCCCCACCAGCATATTCTTGAAGGGGCTGATAGCGGCGCCCAGTTTTAAGGTAAGCGGAAGCGGGCTGGACTCTTCGTCATACCTGAGGCCGCCGCCCATATTGGTGGCCGTGACGGCCAGGCGGTAGGGGATGTCGCCAAAATTATAAGTCATTATCCCCAGGTCCGCGGCGTAGGTGTGCGCCGAGTGGTAAATGGTGGACTCTATGTATTTCCCGGAGATGCCGATGGAGACGTCTATATCCTTATCCGAGAATTCAAGTATGGCCTTGCTGTAGGAAAGCGTGTAGACCTGGTCCTGCGGGGTGAAGGTTCCTTCGGTGTTTCCGGAAATATCGGTCCGCGTTATCGAGCCTATGTCTGTCATTAGAACGGAGACCCCTATCACCGAGTCGTATGAGAGGCGGTGCGCATAGGCCGCGTACTGGTAATTAATGTCGGCCACATATTGCGTACGCATAAAGATGGCCGAGAGCTTGGGTATCTGTATCAGGCCTGCCGGGTTCCAATAGATCCCCGAGGCGTCCTCGCTTATTGCGGAATAAGCGCCGCCCATGCCCGCCGCCCTGGCGCCTACGGGCAGGTTCAGGAAATCGGCGGCGGTGGTGCCTGCCCCGTCGGCGGTGAAATAGGGCGGCTCGTCGCCGGCGGACGCGGGCTGCGGCAGGGCGAAAGCCAGCAGGGCGGCCGTAGCCGTCAGCAGAACCGCCGCTTTTTTCGCCTTGACGTTCATATTACCTTTCCACCGCGATCTTCAGGATCTTCTTGCCGGCGGAGGAGTCCACCACGGCCAGGTATACGCCGCTGGCGACCCTGTACCCCGCACTATTGTTCCCTTTCCAGATTATAACCCCGTTCGTGCCCCCGGAGCCCTCCCAGACCTTGGCCCCGGAAAGGGTGTAGATCCGCACATTAGTGTTGGAGGGCAGGTTGCGTAT
>PEXO01000323.1:4632-7411 GCA_002779045.1 Elusimicrobia bacterium CG08_land_8_20_14_0_20_59_10
CCATCAGCTGGAAGAGGCTGAAATGGTTCAGCGTGGCGGTGATCCGCCGCGGGCCGGGCTCCAGTACCGTTTCAAGCGGCAGGCAGTCGCCGTTGTCCGGGTTATAGCGGGCCAGCACGATATTGGCCGCGTTAAGCGTGACGCCGGAGGTGGATTCCGACGCCGTGTAATTAAAGGTCAGCGTAACCGGGGCTTCCGGCTGGGTCCTGTTCAGGCTGAACAGCTCCAGGGCGATGGTAGGCAGCAGCGGCGGCAGATGATGATCGCAGCGGTTTATATTGGAGGAGGAGATAGCGAGTGCCGTGACGGCCGGGAAAGCGTCGGCCGGTACGGACAGGGACACTATCCTGCCGTTGGGAAGAGTCCCGGAGATAGTGATGGCCATGGACGGATCGCTGGTGCCGGCTACCGAGCCGGCGGGCGCGCTGTCCGGTCCCGGGAGCGTGAGGGATTCCTCGGGGCTGGTCTGGGTGGAACCGGTTTCCACACCTTCCCCGTTGCGAGCGGTGACGTCAAAATAAAAGGTGGTGGAAGTCAGCAGACCGCTTATTTCCTTGGAGGTACCGGTGAAGGCTTCTCCAAAAGTCACATAGGTGGAGAAGCCCTGTTCGAAGGAAGTCTTTGTTGGCGGCGTGAGTATGGGGGGGTGAGTGCTGCCGCGTATCTGGTAAAGAGTGCCGGCGGTGTTGTTGCTGGCGCTCCAGGTGAGGGTAACCCCCGACATGTTGATTGCGGCCGCCGTCACATTTTGTGGCGCAGCGGCCTTTGTGTATTTTGATTGCAGGCTCAGTATGGTAGCGGGGGCCGGGCGGCCGTCTTTGTTCTGGACCGACATGCGCACATAGTAGAGCTGGTTGGGAGTCAGGTTCGAGAAGGTGGCGGAAGGACCTGTTACAGCGGTTGAGACGGGCGCTTCGAAGCCGCTGGAAAGCGACAACTCAACATTATACACCGTGAAGCTGGAGTTGCCGTTGGTGATCCAGTTCGCCGTCAGGGATGTGGTGGTGACGAAAAGCGGGTTAGCGCCGAGGGTCGGCTGCCTGGCAAGTGTATACACCTTGGATGAATAGGACAGGGGGCCCCTGGCCTCGCCGTAACCCACATCGTTCTTTGCGGCTTCGACCGCTACCGCGTAAGAAACATTAGGGTTCAGCACCAGGCCGTCGGCATCCTCTACCTGTACGTAAGAATTGGTCGTGGTCGAATCCAGCCAGACAATGGTTTCGGTGGTGGCGCCTATGGCGTAGACATTATAGAAGTCGGCCCCGGCAGCGGTTTCCCAGCCCCAGTTTATCCTGTTGTCCCCGCCTGCGGAGCCGAGCAGGCTGTCCACGCTGGACACGGTGACGGTGGAGGGATGGGGCGTGCTGTAGTCGCTTGTGATGTTCGGGACCACCGGCCATCTTCCGTTGGTGGCACGCACCCTGAAATAATACCTTATGTTCGGCAGCAGGTTGCTGACGGTCACGGCGGTGCTTACCAGGTTGGATTCGAACGGGTACGGCGTATCAATATCGTTCGTGGCGGTAAAATCGGAGCCGGAGGAGATGGAAACTTCGTAGACCGTTATGTCGGAATTCCCGTTGGGGTCCCAGGTAAGGTCCGCATGGTCGAACCCCGCTTCCGTTATTGTGACTTCGGTGGGCTGGGCGGGCAGAGTATAATAGGTGGCGGAATGCATCAGGGGGCCGCCGCCGCCCAGGTTATAGCCGTTCACCATTATGGAGACTTCTTCGTTGGAGGACAGGCCGGTCTGCACAAAACTGACCGTTCCCGCAAAAGCCGCGGTGCCGAGGAAAACGCTGTTGCTGGCGGCGTATATATTGTAGCCGTTCACCGTCCCGCTCAGGTTCGGATCTCCCAGGTTGGTCCAATACCAGGTGACGGAGCTGTTATAGATGGCCGTGGTGGTCGGTTCAGTGACATAACCTTCGGGCCTGGGAATGGTGACCTGTACCACGCGGCCGTTGGAATACTGGCCGTTGGCGGCCACCCTGGCGAAATAATAACCCCAGGGCAGCTCATTGGAGCCTGCGGGCAGGTTTACCGTTATAGAGGAAAGGGTGCTCTCCCACGCCGAATTGGGCCCGGAGAAAGAGGTATAAATGCCCGTGGACATATCTATAAGGAAGCCGCTTTGCGCGTCCATGGCCTGAAGATATAAGCGCGGGTTGTGGTGGGAAGAGCTGGCCGAGCCGGGACCGCCTCCGGCCGCCTCCGTCACTCCATGAAAATTACTGGTATTGCTTAAAAGGGTCATGGGCTGGCCCCTGTTGATATAGTCCGCGACCGTGCTGGTGGAGATATGCGGATTCCTGACTTTGGGGAACATCCCTTGTGTGTCCGGGGCGGCGGCCTGGTAGATAGTCTCAACGGTGTTCAGGTACTGGGTACCGTCCCAGCCGCCGATCACATATACATTGCCTTCCAGGTCCAGAACGGCCGTATGGTTGGCGCGGCTTAAAGTGACGCCGTAATCGTCAATACGCCCCAGGTCCGGGCTGATTATTTCAGCTTGAGTGCGCGTACCGCCGCCGGTTTCACCGCCGGACAGCAGAACCTTGCCCGTGGTGAGCAGGGTGGCCTTATGATTGGCGCGTTCGTAAACGGAGTGATGGTCGTCGCTTACGTCGTTTACAGTCCAACTGCCGGTCTGGCTGTATATCCCTATAGTGTTGGTGGCGCCGGCCCCGGTGCTGCCGCCCGCAACTAGGACCCGGCCGTCCTTTAAAAGCGTTGCCGTATGTGAATAGCGCGCCAGCCCCGCGGCGGTGGCCCC
>PEXO01000323.1:7491-8010 GCA_002779045.1 Elusimicrobia bacterium CG08_land_8_20_14_0_20_59_10
GCAGCACCCTGCCGTTCTTAAGCAGCGTGGCGGTATGCTGGGCGCGCCCGGTAGTCATACTGCCGGCGGATTCCCAGCTTGTAGAGGTGGTAATGAAGACCTCGGCCGTGGGCGAATAAACTCCGACGGAGGAGCCGCCCGCTACCAGCACATTGCCGTCCGGCAGCAGCGTGGCGGTATGGTTCAGGCGCGGGTTGGACATGGCGGAGGTGGTAACGCAGCTCTTTGTGGTAGGGTAATAAATTTCCGCCGTTTCCACGGAGGCCGTTCCCGCGCCGGTGCTCCCGCCCGCCAGCAGCACATTGCCGTTGGGAAGCAGGGTGGCCGTGTGGCGCGCGCGCGGCGAATTCATATTGCCGACATATTCCCATTTGTTCGTTGCGGGGTTCTTCCATTCGCAGGTGTCCAGGGCGGTAAAGCCGTCGGAACCGCCGCAGGTGAGGATGGAGCCGTCCGTTAAAAGAGTACTGGTGTGATAGGCGCGGTTCCCGTTCAGCGGAGATTGGAGCTGCCAGCCGT
>PEXO01000359.1 GCA_002779045.1 Elusimicrobia bacterium CG08_land_8_20_14_0_20_59_10
GAGTTTTATACCGGTCATTTCGCGGAGCTCGAAGAGGCGGTTGCGCAGTTCCGCGGCGAGTTCGAAATTGAGGTTGTCGGCGGCGTCCTTCATGCGTTTCTCTATCCCGGCCGCCAGGGCTTTCACCGAAGCCTTCGGCATATCGCCGCGCGGCAGGGGCTCGGCCACCGCCAACCCTTCGCGCTTGGCCTGCGTGCGCAGTTCCTCGTATTCCACGAATTTCTTGATAATACTTTTCGGCTCGATACCGTGCTTCTTATTGTACGCCAGCTGCGTGGTACGGCGGCGCGTCATCTCGGCCATCGCACGTTCCATAGAACCGGTAATACGGTCCGCGAAAAGGATAACTTCGCCGCAGAGGTTGCGGGCCGCGCGCCCCGAGATCTGTATCAAAGTGGTCTCGCTGCGCAGAAAGCCCTCATTGTCCGCGTTGAGGATGGCCACCAGCGTCACCTCGGGGATATCCAGCCCCTCGCGCAGCAGGTTGATGCCCACCAGCGCGTCGAACCCGCCCTTGCGAAAAGCGCCCAGGATATCCAGCCGCTCCAGCGTATCCATATCCGAATGCATATAGCGCGCCTTCATCCCCTTCTCGGACAGGAAGGCGCTCAGGTCCTCGGCGGTCTTCTTCGTCAGCGTCAGCACCAGCGTGCGCTCTTTCTTCGCCGCGCGCCTGGCTATCTCGGCTGACAGGGCTTTTATCTGGCCGGTCACGGGCAGTATCCTTATCTCCGGGTCCACCAGGCCCGTGGGCCGGATTATCTGCTCCACAATATCCTCTTTGGCACAGGCCGTAAGCTCGTATGGCCCGGGGGTGGCGGAAACAAAGACGGTAGAAGGCCTCAGCGCCTCGAACTCGTCGAACTTCAGCGGCCTGTTGTCCAGCGCCGACGGCAGCCGGAAGCCGAAATCCACCAGCGTCTGTTTGCGCGCGCGGTCCCCCGCGTACATGCCGCGTATCTGCGGCACCGTCACATGCGATTCGTCCACAAAGAACAGGAAACCCTTCTTATAGTAATCGAACAGGCAGTCCGGCCTGCTGCCCGGCGGGCGGCTGGCCAGGTGCCGCGAATAATTCTCCACCCCGCTGCAATAGCCGGTCTGGCGTATCATCTCAAGGTCGTAGCGCACGCGCTGGCCCAGGCGCTCGGCTTCCAGCAGTTTCCCCGCCCCTTTCAGTTCGGCCAGGCGCTCCGCCAGTTCCGCCTCTATGGCCGCGGTCGCTGCCTCCACTTCGCCGGAAGTGGATACGAAATGCGTGGCCGGGAACACCCAGATCTCCTTAAGTTCCTTTATGGTATCCCCTGTAAGAGGGTCTATTTCCTTTATCGCTCCTACATTCTCTTCCAGTTCCACCCGCCAGGCGGTTTCGGCATCGGCGGGAAAAATATCCAGGTTACCCCCCCGCAGCCTGAAGGTGCCGCGCGAGAACTCCACCTCATTGCGCTCATAATTGATGCTTACAAGGAAGCGCGTAAGTTCCTTGCGGTCGGCTTTCTGCCCCTGCTTTATATTGAGGCACCGCTCCGAGAAATTATCCGGCGAGCCTATATTATAAATGCAGGAGACGGACGCCACCACTATAGTATCGGGGCGGGTGAGTATGGAGGTGGTGGCCTTCAGCCGCAGCTTGTCTATGTGGTCGTTTATGGAGGAATCTTTTTCTATATAAGTGTCGGTGGCCGGGATATAAGCTTCGGGCTGGTAATAGTCGTAATAGGAGACGAAATACTCCACAGCGTTATCCGGGAAGAAGGTCTTGAACTCGGAATACAGCTGGGCGGCCAGCACTTTATTGGGCGAGATGACCAGCGCGGGGCGCTGGAGGCGCTCTACCATGGCGGCTATGGTGAAGGTTTTGCCGGAGCCGGTAACGCCCAGCAGGGTCTGGTTGGCCTTGCCGGCTTTTACGCCGGCGCAGAGCGCGTCTATGGCGGCGGGCTGGCCGCCGGCGGGCCCGAAGGGAGCCACCAGCCTGAACCTGTTCTTCATCTCTAAATTTTAGCAATATTCTTCTGCCCGGGAAGCGCCGATTTCCCCTGCCGCCAACCTGGCCTGACGGTCGGGCCGGGTTAGCGCATAGCGCTTGATACGGCACGGCCATAGGCCGGCAAAACCTTCCGCAGGCCGAGGCTTGCATAGCGCCGAGGATAATACGGACCTGCCCTTCCTAAATGACGAAAAACAGCCCGCTTAAAACTTATTAAAAAGCCCCGGCCGCCCATAAATGTTAAAATTTCCGCATGCCGGAACGCGTAGAGATAACCGTGGCCGAAAGCGCCGGGTTCTGCCCCGGCGTGAAGAACGCCATAGATCAAGTGCTGGAGCTGGCCAAGCACCGCAAGAAGACCATCTACACGCTGGGCCCCCTTATCCACAATAAGCAGGTAATAGAAACCCTTAAAGAACAGAACATCCACGCCATAAATTCCGCCGCGGAGATCAAGGACCGCGGCGCCATACTGGTGATACGCGCGCACGGCGTCACGCCGGAAGAAGAAAAGAAACTGCGCTCCCTGGGCCTTGAAGTGGTGGACGCCACCTGCCCGCTGGTGAAGCATGCGCAGGAGAACATCCGCGCCCATGCCGCCGAAGGTTATTCAACCATAATAGTGGGCGACCGCGACCACGCCGAGGTTATAGGCCTGATGGGGTATGCCGCCGGGCGCGGCCACGTGGTAAGCGGGCCGGAAGAAGCCCAAAAACTCCCCCGCCTTGAAAAAGCCAATATCGTAGCCCAGACCACGCAGGAAAACGAAGTCTTCCTGGCGGCTGTGGAAGAAGCGCGGAAAGCCGCCGGGGAACTATTAGTCTCCAACACCATCTGCAACCCCACGCGCCAGCGCCAGAAAGAGACGATAGAGCTTTCCAAAGACGCGGACCTGGCGATAGTGGTGGGCGGCCGCAACTCGGCCAATACCGCACGCCTTTTCCACATCTGCCGGCGCCTGGCTAAAAAGGCCGTGCACATAGAAAAGGAAGACGAGCTGAAGAAAGCCATGTTCCGCGGCGCCGCGAAGGTCTTTATTACCGCCGGG
The DNA here is from genome assembly GCA_002779045.1 of Elusimicrobia bacterium CG08_land_8_20_14_0_20_59_10. Classification (GTDB taxonomy): domain Bacteria; phylum Elusimicrobiota; class Elusimicrobia; order Elusimicrobiales; family UBA9959; genus UBA9959. The sequence goes on from PEXO01000359.1 coordinate 3,039, forward strand.
GCCTCCACCCCGACGTGGATGATAGAGAAGGTCCTTGAAAAAGCGCGGGCACTGGCCGCCGGCAGAAGCAACCGCCTGCTTGAACGGCTGGCCCTGGGCTGGAAGCTGGTGATAACCGGCTCGCTCTACACCGCGTTGGCCGCGGCCGCCCTCACCTATGTCTGTATGAAACTGGAGGGCACGCCGGTCTCAGGTAAATTCCCGCTTATGGCCGGTCTCTTCGCCTTCAGCCTGCATATGGCCAACCGCGCGGCGGAAAAAGGCGCCGCCGCCCCGGACAGGGCGCGCAGGCTGCTCTTCGTAAAATACGCCATGCAGTCCCGCTTCGCGGCGCTCATCTGCGGCATGCTGGCCATCTTCCTTTCCGCCGCCACGGGCTGGCAGGTGCTGCTTCCCGCAGCCTTCTTCTGGCTTTTAGGAATGCTGTATCCCTGCAAGCTCCCCCTGGGCCTGGCCAACTTCGGCTATTTCCCGGCCTCCAAGGACATCCTGATAGCGCTGGGCTGGGCCTTCATGTGCGCCGGCGCGCCCGGGCTGGGGCAGGGCGGGGCTATGAGCAATGCCACGCAGCTGGCGGTATTCTTCGCCTTCCTGCTGGTGTTCACGCGCTCGGTGCTGTTCGGGATAAGCCATGCCCACAGCGATATGATAACCGGCAAAGAGAATTTCTACAAAGCCGCGGGTCCGGCACTCACCTACCTCACGCTGTCTTTTATCTTCCTGCTTATATCCGCCACGCTCATAACGCTTAAAAGCATGGGCTGGCAGCCGCAGCTTGCCGCGGCCCTGCTGACGGGCCTGTTATATTACCTCGGGCTGCTGCTCTTCTTTTATTTCAGCAGGATCCCGGAAAGGATCACCGCGGAAACGCTGATAGACACGCAATTTATGCTGCTGGCGGCGCTGGCATATTATTCTTAAGGTGGCCGGACGCAAACAGTGGCTGCAGCGCAAAGATGAGCGCGGCGCTGGAAAACATCGTCACCGTGAACACGGCCGGGATAAAGCGTCGCGCGGTAGTTTTTATACGGGATTTTCCCCCGGGGGGGGGACCGGGATCAGGCGGCAGTCCACCCCGGCCGGGCTACAGTATACCGGCTTCCATCATCGCTTTTTTTACGGCGGGGCGGTTCCTTTCGGAGAGCGGGGTGAGAGGCAGCCGCGGCTCGCAGGAGCACAGGCCCAAAAGCGAAACCGCGTATTTCACCGGGATGGGGTTCGTCTCGATAAAAACGGACTTTATCAGCGGGAATAGTTTGTGGTGCAGTTCCGCAGCCTCCACTGTTTCGCCCTTCAGGAATTTTCCGCACATTTCGGAAGTTTCCTCCGGGGCTATATTCGAGACCACCGAGATGACGCCGCGCGCGCCCACGGACATCATGGGCAGCGTAAGCGAATCGTCGCCGCTCATCACCGCGAAATCCGTGTCCAGGGTGTTTATTATCTCGCTCACCTGGTCCAGGCTGCCCGAAGCTTCCTTTATGCCGACGATATTGGAGAATTTACGCCGCAGGGCCAGAACGGTGGCCGGGGCCATATTAACGCCGGTGCGCCCCGGGATATTGTAAAGTATCACCGGCAGGCGCGTGGACCGCGCTATCCCGGAGAAATGCGCGGTCAGCCCGTCCTGCGTAGGCTTGTTGTAATACGGAACTACGGCAAGCAGCCCATCCACGCCGGTAGCCGATACCTTTTTTACCATCTCTATGGATTTGGCGGTGGAATTGGTGCCCACGCCAGGCATGACCGGCACCCGGCCATTCACCTCGTCCACCGTCAGCTTTATCACCGACAGGTATTCTTCCGGAGAAAGCGTAGCCGCCTCCCCGGTAGAGCCGCAGGGCACTATCCCCGACACGCCGCCTTTAAGCTGGGCGCGCAATACCCTGCGCAACGCTTCCTTGTCCACCTTCCCGTTCCTGAAAGGGGTTATCACCGCGGTAAAACAGCCTTTAAGTTCAAGCATGAGACCTCCTAAGCAGGAATATCGCCTTTAAAAACTATCTTCGCCGGGCCCTGGAGAAATATCCCGCAGGCGCCCGCGCCGGAGGGTGTAAGCCAGACGCGGAACTTCTCCCCGCTGCGGGCCAGCAGCCTCACCGGCGGCTTTACCGCGCCGGCCAGGACCAGCGCGACGGCGCTCGCCGTGATACCGGTGCCGCAGGCCAGCGTCTCGTCTTCAACACCACGTTCATAGGTGCGCACCAGCACGCGCCCGGCGCGCACTTTCACGAAATTAACATTGGTCCCCCCGGGGCCGAAAGCCCTGTTGCGGCGCAGCGCGCGGCCAAGGCCCCGTACGTCGGTCTTTTCTATATCGCCTACGGGGACCACGGCGTGCGGCACGCCGGTGTCCAGGAAATGCACAAGTTTAACTCCCGCAGGGTATTTACCTTTAAAGCGCAGCGCAACCGCGCAGACGTCGGGCATACGCATCCTGACGCTTTCCACGGCAGTTATCTTCACCGGCAGGACGCCCTTTCTTGTAACCAGGCTGAATTCCTTTTTCCCTGCCAGCCCTGTGCGATAAGCCCACCAGGCCGCGCAGCGCGAACCGTTGCCGCAGAAAACCTCCGAGCCGTCGCGGTTGAGATAACGCACGCTCACGCGGCCCGCGCCGGCCTTGTTCACGTAAAGCAGGCCGTCGGCCCCGACAGCGGTCTTGGGCGCGCAAAGCCTCAAGGCCAGTTTTTTCAGGGCGGCGGAAGAATGCTTTCTCCCGCTGAGCAGCACAAAATCGTTGCCCGCGCCGGACATCTTCCAGAAAGCTATTTTTTGCACGGCCACATTCCCCCGTTCTTAAGACATTCGATAAAGGACCCGGCCAGCTTCGAAGTGAAATCCCCGCCGTTGACCGCGGCTATGGCGAAATAGGGTTCCGCCTGCTTCTTCTCGCCCATGAAGTAAAGCGCCATGGCTTTTACCGAAGCGGCCAGCGCATCCGTCCTGTCGGCCGAAAGGGCCGCGTCCGCCTCCTCCATGGCACGGCGCGGGTGGCCGCCAAGCAGCAGGTAAAGCGCCCGCTCAAGGCGGCGCCCGCGCGTCGCCTCCAGTTCCAGCGCCCCGTCCATGCTTAGAACGGCCCCCGTGTAGTCGCCGCGGCCGGCCAGTATGCGGGCCTGGTTCACGGGCCAATAAGCCGAGAGCGGTTCGCGCAGCTTGCCCCGCGAAGCTATGAAGGCGGCCTCCTCCCATTCCCGCTTTTCCAGCAGGCAGCGCGCGTATTCCCGCATCACTACGGGGTCGCCGAAATCCTGCAGCACAACGGCCATTGAATAGAAGTCCCTGGCGCGGCCCAGGAAGCCCATGCCTGCATACGCTCTGGCCAGGCCGATATTGGCGTCTATATCGTCGCTCTTCAGCGCGAGCGCCTTCAGAAAAAGCGGCTCCGCGCTGTCGTAAAAACCGGCCCTGTTATAGATCCGGCCCAGCCGCGAGGCGAACAGCCTGTTGGCGGGGAACAGCTCTATGGCCACCTTGTAAAGACTTATCGCCTTGTCGGTAAGGCCGCCCTTTTCGTAACAGCGGCCCAGGTAGCCGTAAGGCTCCTCGCGCAGCCGGCGGGAAGGTTTTTCCTCCAGGAAGGCGTCGTAGCGCTCCTGCACCGCGGCGCAGTCCCCGGCCTTAAAGGCTGCACGGAGCGCTTCCAGCCCGGCCAGCGCTTTTTTATCGGAATCACCGCCGAACAGGAAGGCCGACGCCGGAGCGGAAAGGACCAGCAGCAGCGGCAGGAGCAGCGCTATCCTCATAGCTTCTCCATAAGGCGGGGAACCGAATATATCAGCAGGGCCTCTTTTGCTGCCTCTATGCGCCGCGAGGCCTCCCTGACACCGGCCTCGCCCGCGTCGCCGCATCTCTCAAAATCGGCCACGGTGATCTCGGCCACTTCCGGCTTTATGACAAAATCCGCCTTTTTCTCCGCCGAGCGGGCCAGCAGCGAGCCGCGTATATCTATCACTTGCAGCAGGGACATCAGCACGTTCTCGGGCACGCGGTTGGCCGAGCTTTCGGTGACGCTGGCCAACACCCAATCGGCCCCCAGGGCGCGGACGGAATCCACCGGGATAAAGTCCACCACCCCGCCGTCCACCAGGTAGCGCTGACGGTACTCCACCGGGGCAAAAATACCGGGCAGGTTGACGCTGGAGCGCACCGCCACGGCCAGCGGCCCCTGCGTGAAGACTATCTTCTCGCCGGTGCGTATGTCCATGGCCGAGCAGGCGAACGGTTTTTGGAGCTTCTCAAAGGTGAGCGCGCCGAAACGCTCCTCTATGAACTTGTTGATATGGTCCGGGGTTATAAGCCTGTCCCTGATCAGCAGGGTCACCAGGTTTATCTTCCGGAAATCGCGCGAGACTTTAAGGTCGGCGGCCTCCAGGCCGAACTTCCAGATATCCTCCACGGTCATGCCCGAGGCATAAAGCGCGCCGATAAGCGCGCCCATGGAGGTGCCCGCCACGTAATCAGCGGGGAAACCCGCGTATTCAAGGGACTCCAGCACCCCCGTGTGGGCAAAACCGCGCGCGCCCCCGCCGGAAAGCGCCAGCCCCACCGACGGCCGCGCGGGCGGCCTGGCCAGCGCCAGCCTGGTCCAGAGGGCGTCGCGGAGTATCTCGTCGTCGGAATTGTCCCCGGACGCCGGGAAGCCCTGCGCGGACAAAATAGCCGGCACTGCAAGCAACAGAGCCGACAGCGTGGTTCTGAGAAGGAATTTCATCGTGCTATCTCGGGAGGTCGCGGCCCTGCGCCCATTCCAGCCGTACCCTGGCAATAAGCTGCCGGTAAACGGCCTGCAGGCAGCCCCGCTCCATCTCGGAAACGGCCCTGATAGCGCGCAGTTCCGACAGCGGAGTCCGCGCGGAGGAGGCGGCGGTCTTATAATCTTCTTTGAGGCGCTCCAGTTCGTCCTTCCTTTTTTCCGCCTCGTCCTGCTCGAAAAGCGCCTCTTTGTGCGCGGCCAGTATCTCGAAGCGTATCTTATCCTGCAGTTCCACGCGCTTAAGCTCGCCCTGGCGCTGCTGGGCTTTGCGCTGCCTCACCTGCGTCCAGATATCGTAGGAAAGCGGGAAATGGATCGCCAGTGAGGCCACCCAGTTGTCGGAACGCTCCGCGCTGTCGGTCAGAGCGGAGGGCTTATACGCGTTAGCGTCGTAACTTGCGCCGAGGTATATGGTGGGGTTGCGGCGCACCAGGGCCATACTTACCGCTATATCGTCCATCTGCGCCTTGTACATCTCGCTCTTCAGGTCCGGGCGGGACTCCATGGCTGTCACAAGGTTTTGGGAAACGCCGTCGGTGACCGGCAGGAGCTCCAGTTCCCCTTCTATCTTCAGCCTGTAGCCGGGCTCGCGGTTTATCAGCCGCAGCAGTTCGGCCATGGCGCTGTCCAGCTCGCTGGCGGAGGCGCGTACCCGGGCCGAAAGGCCGGCCAGCAGCGCGCGGGCCTCTATGGCCTCCAGGGGGTCCTTCAGCGCGTCCGGGTCCAGCGCCGCAGCCCGGGCCAGCCATTCTTCGGCCGCCTTCTTCAGGCGCCTGCGGTAGAGCACCTTGTAAAAGGATCTCTTAGCGGCCATGGCCGCGTCGCTCCTGGCGGTCTCGTAATTGACCTTGGCCTGGTTGCTGGCGGTCTTGGCCAGCTTAAGCGTATTGTCGTTCTTACCGCCGGCATAAAGCGGCTGCAGGGCGGCCACGCGCAACGTATAGAAGCTGTTTGAAATGGCGGGGTCCAGGTAGCGCTCATCCATTTCAGGGCCCAGCACCGACGGGTAGGACAGGTTCGCGCGGCTGGCCGTGCCGGAAAGGCTGAACTGCGGCAGCGACATGAACCTGGCTTCCTTCACCCGCTGCTTCGCGATTATTATATCCTGCTCGGCGGCCAGCGCGGCGGGATTGCTTCCCACCGCCATCTGCACCGCCTCGTCCAGCGTCAGCGCCCCGTTATCGGGCAGGGCACGCGCGCACGGCGCGACCGCCAGAAGGGATAAAGCCGCGAGAAGAGGAATGAGCGTGGAATTGCGCATGTGCCGCCGTCAGAGCTTGAACTGCGGCATTATCTCCCGCACCTTCGCGGCCAGCGCGTCGGCCTTGTCCTTCAGGCCGGCTTCGGCGGCTTCTGAGCGGAACTTCTCGTATTCCTTCGCCGTCTCGTGCATCGCGCCCGCCATGTTGTTGAAATGGTCCTGCAGGTCCGTAAGCTGATCGCCCTGGCGCAGGTAAACGCGGTGAGTCAGGTCGCCCTCGGCCACCACGGAGCAGCTTTTTTCGAACTTGAAGATGGGGCCGGCCATGCGGTGGGAGACCACTGCGGACATTATCAGCACGATGCCGAGATACATCAGCACCTTTATGGCGAAGAGCGGGACCATCGCGCCCAATTCCTGCAGCATGGGCTGCATCATCGGGTGCTCGTTCACCACTTTGGAGACGGTCCAGAGCACGTCGAGGCCCACCACGATGAAGGCCAGCAGCACGCTGGCGAAGATAAGCGCCATATAGCGGTACTGCAGATGTTTTTTTATCAGTATAGTCTTGCGCTGGAACTGCGCGGGTTTACTTTGCGTATTATCTGTCATAAAGCTCCTCGGCTAACTGTCAGGAGTCGGGGGTCCAGGGTCAGGGGGCAGATAAGTCCTTGATTTCCACTGACTCCCGGCCCCGGACTCCCGACTCTCGCCTGTATCCTAGAACAGCAACCCCATCAGGTCGAACCATTCTTTATCCACGGTCTTAAGCTGGCCCGTGGCCTTTTCCAGCGGCACGCCCACGAACTTATTGCCGACAAGCGCGCTCATGGTGCCGAACTGGCCGGTATGGACCAGCTCCGCGGCCTTAAGACCAACGCGTGTGGCCAGCATACGGTCGAAAAGCGTCGGGGCTCCGCCGCGCTGCATGTGGCCTATCACGGCGTTGCGCGTCTCTATGCCCGTGTTCTTCTCTATGAACGAGGCGATATGCTCACCCATGCCCCGGTCCTTCAGTATGCGGTGACCGAACTGGTCCAGCTGATGCTTGATATTATCCTCTCCCGCGGCCGGAAGTTCGGCCGCCTCGCTGGTGACCACCAGCGCGAAACGCTTGCGGGCATAGGCGTCCTTTATCTTCTTCAGCATGGCGGCGGTATCTATCTGGCGCTCGGGGATGCAGACGAAGTCGGCGGCGGTGGCTATGGCGGTGTAAAGAGCCACCCAGCCGGCGTGGCGGCCCATCACCTCCAGCACCATCACGCGGTGATGACTGGCCCCGGTGTCCAGCAGCGCCTGGGACGCTTCCATGGCGCGCGTGACGGAAGTGTCGAAGCCGAAGGTATAATCGGTCACGCTCAGGTCATTGTCCATCGTCTTGGGCACGCCCACCAGATTAAGCTTATGTTCCTTGTAAAGCCTGGTGGCTACGCCCAGCGTGTCGTCTCCGCCCATGGCCACCAGCGCGTAAAGGTCCAGCTTTTTAAAAGTCTCCAGGCACTTTTTTAAGTTCTCGTCGCTATCCTGCTTGAAGGGATTGGTGCGGGAGGTGCCGAGCATCGTGCCGCCTTTCATGATGATATATTCCGTTATCTCGCGACTCAGCGGCGTGGTGGTGCCTTCTATGAGCCCTTTCCAGCCGTCGGTGATGCCGACACATTCGTAACCGTACTTTTCGGCCGCGTAAACACAGCCGCGTATGGCGGGGTTAAGCCCCGGGCAGTCTCCGCCGCCGGTCAGTATCCCTATCTTCTTTTTCATAATTTCCTCCTCCATAAAAAGCGAATCTCTTCTCTCTGCCGTCCGCCTAAAAGTTCGTATTGTACCTCATCTGCACTATGCGCTCCGATTTGCGCGAAACACCGGGAGCAAATTCCCCGCTGCGCCCTATTTCGCGCAGAGCCATATCCAACCGGAAGTACGGCGTTATATAAACGCGCATACCGGCGTTGAGGCGGGTGGGGTCGTCGCTATGGAACAGGCTGTCATATTCCAGTATGAACGACACCTTATCCTCCAGCGTATAGTTGGCGCCCAGGAAGCCGAAGAAATAGTTGTTGTCAAAATCCGGGATATTGAAGCCGCCGTGCAGCATCAGGTTGGAGATACCGACCTCCTTCGAACCCACCAGGTACAGACCCTTACCCTTTTCGTAGTACTTCCTGGCACCGGGGTTATAATAGTAACCCTGGCTGTCATAGCCCAGGGCCATGGCCGGCAAATAGTAACCTCCGTCGTCAAAACGGAACTTCACCTGTATCTCGGGGCGGCGCATCCGTATGGGCGAATCGGAGCCTATAAGCTTGTCCACGGTCATCGAGACGCCGAGGTTCAGGCGCTCCATAACGCCGAAATTAAGTCCGCCCAGAACCCCCCCGTCGTTATAGAAGCGGGTCTTAAGCTGGAAACCGCCGTAATCCAGTATTCCCGCCGTCGGGACGTCTATCAGTTCGATGTCGGGCATAATCATGACTTCGCCCGTATCCTTCTCCGCCAGGGCCGGCGCCGCAGAGGCCGCCAGCAGCGTTAAGACCAGAAGTGCGCTTATCTTTTTCATCAATCCACCTTCCTTGAAGTAATTGCCGGTTAAAAAATCAAATCGCCAGCGCCGCCTTTATCTTCGCTTCCAGGTCCTCCAGCGTGAACGGTTTCTGTAGCGCGTCGCAGGCGCCGCTCAGCAGCGCTATTCCCCTTTCGCTGGCCACGTCGCGCGACGTCATAATTATTATCTTGGGCGATTCGGCGCCGTACCGCTCGGAGATCTCGCTGGCCACATGGTAGCCGTCGATATAGGGCATCATCACGTCCAGCAGCACCAGGTCGAACTTCTCGGCCGAGGCCTTCTGCAGCGCGTCCTTGCCGTTAACCGTGATGGTCACGTCATAGCCGGCCTTCCTGAAGTAGGTTTCCAGCAGGTCCGAGATATCCGGATCGTCGTCGGCAATTAAAATCCGCTTTCCACCTTCCATGTCTTGTCCCCCAGCAGTTTTTCTATTTCCCGCAGCAGCGCGTCGCTAAGCCCCACACGCTCCGTGGTCTCTATCATGAACATATTGCGGCCCTTGACGTCCACCCGGAAGTAGACCGGGCACATGCCGTGGCTTTTACCCAGCGCCGACTTCAGCTCGTGCAGCTGTTTCTCGTCGAAGAGTATGCCCTCCGGCAGGGTTATCACCAGGCCCCGCGCCCATTTATTCATCGCGTCGAAAAGACCGTACGCCTCCTCGGCTATGAGCTCGAAGTTCTCCGCGCCGAAATCCGATTTCTGCACCTTGCCGGTCACCACCACCACCTTGTTCAGCCCGAGCTGTGAAGCGTAAAGCTTGTATTTCCTGGGGAACAGGCAGACCCCGAGATTGCCCGTGAGGTCCTCCACTTCGAACTTGGCCATGGCGTCGCCCTTCTTGGTCTGGATATTCTTGAACTGCGACACTATGCCGGCTACGCGAACCATCTCGCCTTCGGCGAAACCGCCGGCCAGCACTTTATCCGCCTGGGCATTAGCCACCATGGAAAGGTGCCGGCGATAACTGTTGAGGGGGTGGCCTGAAAAATAAAAGCCGAGCACCTCGCGCTCGAACTTGAGGATGGCATGCTCGCTCATCACGGCGGCGGCCTTCTTCTCTTCTCCGAAAAGCATGCTCTGGTTAACGTCGCGGGAGCCCTTAGCGTCCCCGCAGAAAGAATCCACCGACTCCACCGCGCGGGTACGGGAGAGCTCCGGCTTCGGGGCCGGGTAGAAGCAGTCGAAAGCCGCGCCGCGGGCCAGGGACTCCAGCACGCGCTTATTGAGCTGCTTGGAGTCAACGCGCAGCGTGAATTCCTCAAAGGACCGGAACGGCCCGTTCCTGTCGCGCTCCGCTACCATGGAGTCCACCACGCCCTCCCCCACGTTCTTCACCGCCGTGAGGGCGAAGCGGATAGCCGGTTTGCCCTGGAGTTCTTCTATCGAAAATTTCTTATAGGAGCGGTTCACGCTGGGCCCGAGTATGCCTATATCCATGTCCTGCGCTTCGCCTATATAGGTGACCAGCTTGTTCTCCTTGTCCTCGGAGCCTATCGGGCTGTGCCCGATCTCGCTGGTCAGCAGCGCGGCCATGAACTCAACCGGGTAATTGGCTTTAAGCCAGGCCGTCTGGTAGGCCACCAGCGCGTAGGCCACGGAGTGGGACTTGTTGAAGCCGTACTCGGCGAACTGCGCCATCTGGTCGAAGATCTTAGTGGAGAGCTTGTGGGAGATGTCGCTCTTGGACTTGGCCTGGTCGACGAACTTCTCGCGCATTTTCTCCATGACATCCAGCTTCTTCTTGCCCATCGCTTTGCGGAAATCGTCGGCCTCGCTCGGCGTGAACTTGGCCAGGCTCTTGGCTATCTCCATGACCTGCTCCTGGTACACCATGGTGCCGTAGGTGTCCTTCAGGACGGGTTCCAGCAGCGGGTGGTCATAGGTGATCTTCTTGCGGCCGTGCTTGCGCTCCACAAAAGTCTCCAGCATGCCGCTGTTGATGGGGCCGGGGCGGTAAAGCGCCACCAGGGCGGCAATATCACTGAAGGCCGTAGGCTTGAGGCCCTTCACCAGCCTCTTCATGCCTTCGCTCTCCAGCTGGAACACGCCGGTCGTCTTGCCTTCGCACAGCAGGTCGAAGGTCTTTTTATCGTCCATCGGTATGGAATAGATGTCGAAATCTTTCTTGCCGGCCAGGCGAAGGAACTCGCAGGCGGTCTCGATAGTGGTAAGCGTGCGCAGCCCCAGGAAGTCCACCTTGAGCATGCCCAGGCTGCCCAGCATGTTCCCGTCGTACTGCGTGGTGATGACTTCCTTGTTATTGCGATTGGCCAGCGGAACATAATCGGTGATGTCGTCCTTGGAAATGACCACGCCGGCGGCGTGCACCCCGGTCTGGCGGCGCAGGCCCTCCACTTTCATGGCTATGTCGAACATCTTCTTCAGCTTGGGGTCCCGCGCATATTCTTTAAGCTCGTTGACCTCGTTAAGCGCCTTAAAAAGGGTGGCCTTGGGATCGGCCGGGACCAGCCTGGCTATGGCGTTCACGTCGGAAAGCGGTATCCCCATAACGCGGCCCACATCGCGGATGGCGCTCTTGGCCTTTATGGTGCCATAGGTGATGATATTGGCCACGCGGCTGGCGCCGTACTTCTCGCGCACGTACTGCACCACCTTCTCGCGGCCGTCGTCGGAAAAATCTATGTCCAGGTCGGGCATGCTCTTGCGGCCCGGGTTCAGGAAGCGCTCGAAGAGCAGGCCGTTGGGCAGCGGGTCCACGCGGGTGATGTCCAGCGTATAGGCCACCAGCGCTCCGGCGCCGGAGCCGCGGCCCGGCCCCACCGGCACGCCTATGCCGCGGCCGTGGTTGATAAAATCCATGACTATCAGGAAGTAGCTGGAGAAGCCCATCTTCCTGATGGTATCCAGTTCGAACTCCAGACGCTTGCGGTACTCCTCCCCCGCGCCGGGCACCTTCTTCTTGAGCCCCTGCTCGCAGAGGTCCCTGAGATAATAAAAGTCGCCGTCGCCTTCGGGATGCTTCTCCTTATACGCGGCCGGGATATCGAAGGCGGGCAGATGCAGCTTGCTGGTATCCACCTTCACATTGCACATGCCGGCTATGCCGAGGGTGTTCTTAATGGATTCGGGAGTATGCGAGAAGAGCTTTATCATCTCCTCCGGGGATTTGTAGTAAAGCTCATGCGTGGCCATGCGCATCCGGTCGGGGTCGTCCATGCGCGAGCCGGTGGAGATGCAGATATGCGCGTCGTGGGCTTCCCAGTCCTCTTTTTTCTGGTAATGGCAGTCATTGGTGGCCACCAGCGGTATGCCGGTGCGCTTGGCCACTTCTATCAGGCCGGCCATGGCGGCGGTCTCTTCGGGAATATCGTGGTCCATCAGTTCCAGGTAAAAATTGCCTTTGCCCAGGATATCCTGATATTCCATGGCCACTTTGGCGGCCTCGTCCAGGCGGTTCTCGGCGCAGGCGCGGGCTATATGGGACTTGAGGCAGCCGGAGAGGCAGATGAGGCCTTCGGCATGTCTGGCAAGGAGTTCGCTGTCTATGCGGGGGTCATGATAGAAGCCTTCCAGGAAGGCGTTGGAAACCATCTTCATGAGGTTACGGTAGCCGGCGTCGTTCTTTGCCAGCACGGTTATATGGCCGTTGTCGCGGCGGCCGGTGGTCTTGTCGCGGTCCTTGCGGGAGCCTTTTGCCACGTAGCATTCGCAGCCTATGATAGGTTTGAGTCCGACGGCGTTGGCCATGAAGTAGAAGTCCATGGCGCCGTACATGTTACCGTGGTCGGTGATGGCCAGCGCATTGCCGGGGCTGGCGGCCAGGCCTTTGAGGAAATCTGAGGGCTGGCCGTGGCCGTCGCTTATGCGCAGCATCCCGTCGAGCAGCGAGTACTCGGAGTGGTTATGAAGATGTATGAACCCTGTTTGCATTAATTCCCGGGCAAACAAAAATCTATGCGGCCCAAAAGCTCCGCAGGCTTTAATTATATAAATAATTAAGCCCTTGTTGGGTTTCCTTGATGAAAACTGCACTTAATCTGGAATCAGAGCCGCGGGTGGAGCGAAGCGACACAATATAGCTGTATCAACAAGAAGCCCAGTCGGGGGTCTACCGCAGGAAACGGATAATCAAAACCTTCCGAAGGCCGAGGCTTGCGCAGCGCCGGGTGGAGCGAAGCGACACAATTCAGTGTTCATGCACTGAGGCAGAGCGGGGCCACGGTGTTGGCCGAGCGAGTTTTGATGCCCCGCTGCCCGCGGCCGGACCCGACCGGACACCGTGCGAACCTGAAGTCAAAGAAGAGGGATTGTGGAATTTATATAATCATTGGATGGGTAAAATATCCGCGCAGGTTTATGTGGAGAAGGCTTTCAGGAAGCGGCTCCTTTTTACGGGGACGGTGAAGTTCAGGGCTGATACAGTGGTGCTGCCCAACGGGAAGAAGGCCACACGGGAGTTCATGTCGCACCCCGGGGCCGTGGCGGTGCTGCCGGTGCTGCCGGATGGTAAGATTATTTTCGTGCGGCAGTTCAGGTATCCCGTGGGACAGGCCACGCTGGAGATACCGGCCGGGAAGCTGAACTCCGCGGCGGACAGGCCGCTTGTGCGCGTTAAGGCGGAACTGAAAGAAGAGACAGGCTACACCGCCGCGAAGATCAAGCCGCTGCTGACCTACTGGCCCACGCCCGCCTTTTCCGACGAGGTACTGCATATCTTCACCGCGCAGGGGCTGCGCGGCGGAACCCCGGATCCCGACGAAGACGAGTTCCTGCACATAGAAATTCACAGCTTTGAAAAAGCCTGGCGCATGACAAAGACCGGCGCCATACGCGACTCCAAGACCGTCATAGCTTTGCAGGCCTGGAAAATCAAACTACTGGAGAAAAAATGAAATTCGACTCAACCGACACTCTGTGCGTCAACACCATCCGGACCCTTTCCATAGATATGATAGGCCAGGCCGATTCCGGCCATCCCGGCCTGCCGCTGGGCGCCTCGCCGCTGGCCTACGCCGTCTGGGCCGCGCATCTAAAATTCTCCCCCTCCGATCCCGATTGGCTGGACCGCGACCGCTTCATCCTCTCGGCTGGCCACGGCTCCTCCATGCTTTATTCAATACTGCACCTTTACGGCTACGGCCTGCAGTTGGACGACCTGAAAAAATTCCGCCAGCTCGACAGCCTCACGCCCGGCCACCCGGAGCGCGGACACACGAAGGGCGTGGAAATAACCACCGGCCCGCTCGGCCAGGGCTTCGCCAGCTCCGTAGGCCTCGCGCTCGCCGAAAAAATGATGGCGGAAAAGCTCAATACCCCTGAATTCACGCTTATAGACCATTACACCTATGTGCTGGCCGGCGACGGCGACCTGATGGAAGGGCTTTCCTACGAGGCCGCGTCGCTTGCCGGAACCATGAAACTGGGCAAGCTCATCTGCCTCTATGATTCCAACGGCATCACCATCGAAGGCTCCACCGGGCTGGCCTTCACGGAGAACATAAAAAAGCGCTTCCTCGCGCAGGACTGGCAGGTTCTGGAAGTTGAGGACGGTAATGACCTGGGAGAGCTGGACCTGGCCCTAAAGAAAGCGAAACGCGAAACCCAGCTGCCCTCCATAATAATCGCAAAAACGCATATTGGCTTCGGCAGCCCCAGGCAGGACAAGAACTCCGCGCACGGCGAACCGCTGAAACCCGAAGAGATACTGGCGACAAAAAAAGCCCTCGGCTGGCCCTCCGCGGAACCCTTCTTCGTGCCCGAAGAGGCCGGGGCGCGCTTCGCCGAACACGCCGCCGCCGGCGAGAAAGACCGCAAGCGCTGGCTTAAGCTCTGGGAGAAATACAATGCCGCGCTGCCGCAAAAAGCCGCTCTCGCCAAGGCCATGCTGGGCCGCGAGATCCCCGACGGCCTTTTCACCCCGGACGGCTCCTTCTTTGAAAAACCCATGGCCACCCGCGAAGCCTCCGGCAAGGTGATAAACCTTATGGCGGACGTCCTGCCCGGCCTTACCGGCGGCTCGGCGGACCTGGGCCCGTCTACAAAGACCGATTTCACCCGCGAACCGGCGCGCACCCTGCACTTCGGCATACGCGAGCATGCCATGGGCGCGATACTCAACGGCCTGGCGCTGCACGGCGGGTTCATCCCCTTCGGCGCCACCTTCCTTGTATTCTCCGATTATATGCGCCCGGCGCTGCGGCTGGCGGCCCTCATGAACGCCCCGGCGGTCTTCGTGTTCACGCACGACAGCATAGGCGTGGGCGAGGACGGCCCGACGCATCAGCCGGTGGAGCATTTGATGAGCCTGCGCCTGATACCCGGCCTGACGGTACTGCGCCCGGCCGACGCCTGGGAAACCCTGTACGCCTGGGAAGCCGCCGTCAGGCTGAAGCGCCCCATATGCCTGGCGCTGTCGCGCCAGAAGCTGCCGCTGATGACGCAGTACCGCGAGAAGATAGCCGCCGGCGTGAAGCGCGGCGCCTACCTCCTGCGGGGCCCTTCCACGGTGCCGTCGGTGGAACTGATAGGTTCCGGTTCGGAAGTGCCGCTGCTTTTCGAGGCGGCGGCGCTGCTGGAGAAGGACGACATCGCCGTCCGTATTATTTCCGTCCCCTCTTTTGAACTTTTCCGCGAACAGAACAAGGCCTACAGGGAGTCACTCTTCCTGCCGAACCTGCCCAAGCTGGCCGTGGAGGCCGGGCGCGGCGCCGGCTGGGACGAACTGGTGGGTGTGCCGGTGCACACTCTGGGCGTGGAAACTTTCGGCAAGTCCGCGCCGGCGGCGCAAGCCTACGCGGCTTTCGGCCTTACGCCGGAAAAGATAGCCGCCGCCGCAAAAAAACTGGCGAAATAAATTATTTTCTTTTTTTCAGCTTCGAAAGGATCTCCAGGTTCTTCCTGGCTTCCGTGCAGCCCGGAGCCAGCCTTAACGCTTCCCGGAAATGTAAAATTGCCCCGGCGGTATCTCCCGCCGAGTTCAGGGCTATACCCCAGCTGTTATGCGCCACCGCGAGATCCGGCCGCAGGCGCAGCGCCTCCCGGTAATGGGTCTCCGCTTCAGCCAGCCTGCCTTGCACGGCGGCCAGGTACCCCAGGTTAACATGCGCCTCCGGGAAATCCGGCCGCAGGCGCAGCGCCTCCCTGAAATGCTCAGCCGCTTCCCCGGCATTTCCCTGCGAGGCAAGAAGCGTGGCCAGATTATAATGGGCCTCGGCGAAATCCGGCTTCAGGCGCAGGGCTTCGCGGTAGTGCTCCCCGGCTTGCGCGGCATCGCCACGCGACGCCAGGGCCACTCCCAGGTTATGATGGACTTCGGGATAATCGGGTTTCAGGCTCAGGGCTTCGCGGTACTGCCCTATCGCTTCTTCCAGCTTCCCCCGCGACGCCAGGATAGAACCAAGCCGGTAGCGGGCCTCGGAAAAGCCCGGAGAAACGAGCAGCGCCCTGCGGTAATAAGGCTCCGCCTCCTCCAGCCGCCCCAGGGTTTCCAGGAGCGCGGCGAAGTTGTAATTCGCGTTGACCTCGGAAGGATCCAGTGACAGCGCCTTCCTGAACGCGGTTTCCGCGGCCGCCGGCTCGCCCGCTTCTCCCAGCGCCAGGCCGAACCCCGCATTAGCCAGCACCGAGCCGGGAGAATCCGCGGCCGCGCGGCGCCAGAAAGACATGCGGCCGCGGTAATGGAGGGTCTGCCAGAAGGTCAGGCCGCATAGAAGGACCAGCACAAGGCCCTTTACCCGGACCGCGACCGGCCCGTCTTCGGTCCGCAGCCTGCACCCTTCAAGGAAAAGCAGGAGTATGCCGAACAGCGGCAGGTAAAGCCTGTGCGGCATGAAATTGGAAGCCGCCTGCATAGGGGAGAGCATCCCCGGTATAAAAAACAGCAGGAACCAGGCAACCCCGAAAACGATATAACCGGGACGCGGGGCCGACCGATAAAGCAGCCAGCCGCCCAGGAAGACCGCCGTCAGGCCGGCGAGAACATTAACGTCGCACGGCGCCGTCATTACCGGGATATCCAGCGGCAGCAGGATATTGCCGAGCCCGGACGCCAGGACCGGCAGATTCTCCGTGAACGCCCGGAACATGCCTCCGGGGAGCAGACCGGCCGATTCCGGGAAGGCGAGGCTTCTGAGCAGGAACCAGGCCGCGAAGCCCAGCGCCCAGCCCGCCGCCAGGGGCAACGACCCCGGGAAGAGCTTTTTCTTTTCTGCCAGGCCCCGGTACAGCAGGCACAGCGGGGCCAGGGCCACCGCCGATTCCTTGGTGAACATGGCGCAGGTGAAGAAAAAGGCGTGGGCGGCCGCGCAGCGCAGGCGGCCCGATTCCCAGAACTCCGCGGCGTAAAGGAAAGCGGCCAGGGAGAACACGGCCAGCAGGGAAGCGTTGCTGCCGGGTATCCAGCAAACCGTCTGCGCCACTACCGGATGCGCCAGGAAGATCAGCGATAAATAGAAGGCCTGTTTTTCCGGGTATCGCAGTTTAACGAAGGTCCTGAACACCAGGAAAGACGCCAGGAGATGCAGCAGGAGATTGACGCACCTGTATAGCGCCGGGGACGTTCCTCCCGCCATAGCCTCCAGCATAGTCAGCAGGCCGGGAAGCGGGCGGTAATACAGGGCGGAACCGTCGGCGGAGAGCATTACATCGCGCCTGAAGACCTCCGCCAGGTTGGCGGCGGTCTTCAGGAAATCCTGGTAGACCAGGATCACAGTATCGTCAAGATAATTGAAGCCGAAGGACAGGCTATAGCCGTACAGGAGGAAGCCTGCGGCGGCGAGCCAGGCGGGATATTTATACCAGGCTTTCTTCTCAGCCGGGCCGCCGGGACGTTCCATCCGGTTAAAATCCCCTGGCACGCTTCAGGCCCCACAGCGAAATTGCCGCGAAGAACGCGCACGGGGCCAGGCCGGCCGCCACCGGCGGCAGCAGCTCCGCGTTGCCCGCCTCCTGGGCCATTATTATTAACGCCCAGAAAAGAAACCCCGTGCCCACGGCCAGCCCGAAGCTGAAGAACCGGTTGCTGCCGCCCAGCAGCAGGACCATGGCAGCACCGATGAGGGCCATGGCAGGGCTGGCCAGCGGCGCGAACAGCTTGACCCAGAGCAGCGTGCGTTCCCGGACGGACGGCGCGCCCAGCGCGTCCAGGCGGCGGATGCGGCGCAGAAGCGCCAGGGAAGAGATCCCGTCCGGGACCAGCTTCGCCAGCAGAAGGTCCTCGGGCGGGACAGAGACGGCCGACAGCCACGACGCGAAATGTTTTACGCAAGGCACTTCGTCCCCGTTATAGCGTATCTCCACGCCGTCGTAAAACTCCCAGCGGTTCACATCGCCGCGCCAGGCGGCGCAGCGGGCGTTCACCTCCGCGAACAGCCTGCCGCCGCGATATTCGCAGAGCAGCACCCGCACCATCAGGCGGCGGCGCCCGTCGAAGAGATGCGCCGTGACCAGCACCTCCTTCCCCGCGGAAAAGGTCACGTCGCGTTTCACCAAACGTTTCCAGTCCTCGCGGCCCCGCATTTTTCCCTCGAACAGGTACTCGGCGCGCATGTAAGCTCCGGGGGCGGCGGTTTCCTGCAGCAGGAACTGGCCCGCCCCGGCGATAACAGCGCAGACGAACAGCGGCTTTATCATATCGAAAGGACGCCAGCCGCCGGCCAACCCGGCTTTCCATTCCCCGCCGGAGATCATCCCCCCCAGCGCGAAGAGCACAGCCAGCAGCACGGCCAGGGGCGTCATTTTTACCGCAAAATAGGGGGTCTGGTACGCGATATAGCGCAGGAAGAGGCCCGCACCGGCGCCGCTCTTCATAAAGGAGTTCAACTTGTCGAACAGACTGCCGAAGAGAAGAAGCAGGCAGAACACGGTCAGGCCCAGAAAGAAAGGCGCCCAGAAGCCCCGCGCTATGTAGAGTGAGAAGATCCCTTTCATATGATCAGAGTCTTACCTGGCATAGAGGCGCTTTTTCCACAGCCATAGCCCCGCCAGTATCGTCAGCACCGACGGGGCGAACACCACCCAGGGAAAAAGCGCCTGGTATTTGCGGGAAAGCACCATGCCGCTGATGGTAAACCCGTAATAGAAGAAAATTATCAGGAGACTCAGAGCGAAACCGGCCGAACGCCCGCGCTTGTCCAGGGCCACGCCCAGCGGCGCCCCGATAAGGAAAAAAGCCAGGGGCGCCAGGGCCAGCGCGAAGCGCGAAGCCGCCTCTATGCGGAATTTACTCTCCACCAGCGGGTTGGGCAGACCGGCCTTGAGCCTGGCGAAGATGTCGGGAGTGGAAAGCCCGCGATGGTTCAGGTCCCGTTCTTTTCCGTCGCCGGAAAAGAACGGCAGCATGGTCCGGTACGAGTCAAAACGCCCGTATAGCAGCTTATCCTCGTCCCGGCAGTCCGTCTGGCTGAACTGGCCATCGGAAAGCTCTATCTCCAGGCCCCGCCCGCGCGACATGCGGTAGCGCCCCGAGGCAGCGTTGAGCTTGGTGACGAAGGCGGGCGCGCCGCTCCTGTTGAGGCGGCGCAGCATTATCACGCCGCGCATGGAACCGCTCAGGTTATTCACCTCGCGCGCGTAAAGCACCCAGTCCGAAAGCTGCTGGAACGTGCGCGGCTTGAGCTCTATCTTGGTGACGCGCTCTATCATCAGCCGCGTGTAGTCGGTGGAACGTCTGAGCGCCATGGGTCCCGCCCAGTTGTTGATAAAAAGCAGCAGCAGGGAACAGAAAACCGCGGCCCCGAACACCCAGGAGAAGATCTGGTAAAAGGAGAACCCGCCGGCGCGCAATGCCACTATCTCCCCGTCCTGCGACATCTGTCCCAGGCTCAGCAGCGTAGCCAGCAGAAAAGCGAGCGGCAGGGAGGAGCCGATGATATTCGGCAGAAGGCAGAGTATGCCCGCGGAAAGGAAGTAAAGGGAAAAACCGGCCAGCGCGCCATGGTCCACTATCTGCACAAAGTTCAGCAGCACCAGCAGGGAGGTGAAAACAAAAAGGGAAAGCGCCAGGTACCGGGCAAAAGTACGCAGCACGTACAGGCGGGCTATAGGCACGAACATTTATTTATTCTATTATATATCAACGGCGTCAGGGAACGCCGGAGTTCCTTTTTTGCCGGGGGGACTGTTTTTGGCGTCTCGTTTTACGGAATAATACTTGAAACCAACTATCCCGGGAGTCTTATCCGCTGCACTGCTGCTGGCCCTGGCCTGCGCGGCGCCCGCGCGCGCGCAGGAGACGGGAGCCGGCGGCGACGGGTTCGGCATGCCTTCCGGGGCCGGCGGAAGATTCCAGCTCCTGGACCGCGGCGCAAAGCCCGCCGCCCCGGAGGGAACGGAGGTCTCCACCGCCGCGTTAACTCCCGGGTTCGACGACATCTCCTCCGGACTGCCGTTCTCCTACAGCGGTGACGCCTGGAACGCGGCCCGCGAAGCCGTGGAAAGCGGGCGCATAACTCCCGAAAGCGAGGAGTTTTCAAGAGCCGTGGCGCTGTCTACCGGCGCGCCGCTGGCGCCGGACCCCCAGGTGGAGTTCCGCGAATCCGGCACAAGCCTTTCCGTAACCGGCCGTAAAGTTATAACGCTCAACTACAGCGGGAAGCGCTACATGAAGGAACAGACCACTACTTCACGCGAGCGCTCCACCAACCTTTTCGAGATAACCCAGCAGATGCAGGTGCGGATGCAGGGCAAGGTGGGCCAGAAAATAACCGTCAACGTCGACTACGACGACACGAAGGTGGACAAGCAGGACATCTCCGTGGTCTACCAGGGCGACCCCAGCGAGGCCGTGCAGAACATCGCCTTCGGCGACATTGACCTGTCGCTGCCCTCCACGGAGTTCGTCTCCTACAATAAGCAGCTCTTCGGCATAAGGGCGGACATCAAGACCGGCGGGCTCAAGCTCACTTTCGTCGGTTCGCGCACCAAGGGCACCACCAAGACCAAGCAGTTCACGGGCAATACCCAGTTCCAGAAGATAGACGTGAACGACACCACCTACCTGCGCAGGAGATATTACGACCTGACCTTCGGCAACACATACCGCCTGCCGATAAAGGTAAACTCGGAAAAGATCTACATAGACCGCCAGTCCCCGGCCGCGGTG
>PEXO01000083.1:0-3260 GCA_002779045.1 Elusimicrobia bacterium CG08_land_8_20_14_0_20_59_10
AGCCCAAAATCGGCCAGCCAAATGCTTCAGTTATTTCGTTACGCTTCCTAACTTGCGTCGCGCGGGGAGAAAAATATGCCTATGAAAAATAAATACAAGTTCATCGCGGCCGTTATCGCCCTCTTTCTTCTGCCGTTCCTGCTTCTCAGCCGGCAGTTCGTCTACGGTACCAAATCCCTGCAGAAGAACGATATGCTGCGCTACCTTGAAATGCGCACGCTCACCGGTTCCCGCATAATTTCCAATGAGCTGAGCATGAAATACAACCTGTCGCTGCTGGCCGGGGAAAAGAAATTCCGCGAAGGCGGCTCCGCCGGAAGAAAGGCCGTTATAGAGGCGAAGGTGAAGGAAAACCCGACAATCTATTCCGAGCTCGCCGTGCTGACGCTCTCCGGCTCGGAAGCTTACAGGGCCAGCGCCGGGAAAGCGCTGAAGAGCGGTTTCAGCTACTCCGCCAGCGAGGTCTTTGCGGCGGTAAAAAAGACCGGCGCCGCCGCGGGGGCAGTAGAATACGGGGATTATACCCCTCCCGCCCTCGTTCTGATCGAACCTGTCTCCACTATCGGCAAGTCTCCTGCGGCCGGGTTTAAGCCCGGGTTTTACCTGGCCGGGCGGCTCAGCCTGGCCTATTTAGGCGAACTGGTCCGGCTGATGGGGCGTAATTCACAGGGCAATTTCGGATTGGTGGACAGCGGCGGGCAGATGATCGCCGATTCCACGAATTTATCCACGATGAAGCCCGGCGCCAAGGCCCCGCAGGAGATATTTAAAATGCTGTCCACCGCCGTTGAGAGGGACATCCCGAGCTTTACCCGCGAGGTTCTCTCGGGCGGACGCAGTTACCTCGCTTCGGTGGCGAACGTGCCCGGCTCCAGGTGGTGGATATACGAAATAGCGGACCCGCGCAGGATCCCGGCCGTGCGAACATCGGCGAATGTCAGGCAGGTGATTTTTTCCGGGATAATGCTGATAATGATATTCGGCTTGCTGACCTACGTGCTGGCTATGCGCTGGCTGGTGCGCGGCCGCTCGGAGCGGGAGGAAGACGGCGCTTGAGGCTTTTGCGCGTGGCGGCATAGGGTTGCCTGGAGCACCGCGCGGGTGGAATTCCCGAAAGTACCGCGTCCCCGGCCTTCCCTGACGCGGATTTGCTACAATCAGATGACCGGGGGGCGCCCCCCGCTAATTCCCGTTCTACAGAGGAAACGTGCTTCGTTCTAATCCGCATTTGATAGAGATCAATACCCGCCTGTGGCTGAAACTGCTGCGGGTGAAGTATTCCATGCCTGAGATGACCCTTTCCTCCGTGCCGGACGAGGAATGGCAGGAGCTGCGGCATCTCGGTTTCGATATAATCTGGCTTGTGGGCGTCTGGGAGCCCAGCCCCGAATCCGAGCGCATAGCCAGGGAGGACAAGGCCCTGCTGGAAGACCTCAAGAAGCTGCCTCCCGGTTTCGGCCCTGAGGCGGTGGGGCCTTCGCCCTATTCCGTGCACTGGTACAGGCTTAACCAGGAGATGGGGTTCGAGTGGGAGCTGAAAGGCCTGAGGGAAAAGCTCAACTCCATGGGCATGAAGCTCATGGTGGACCTTGTCTCCAACCACACGGCCCGGGACAACCCTTATGTGCGGGAATGCCCGGCCTGTTTTATAAACGGCTCGGAAGAGGATTTTAAGGCCCATCCCGACTGGTTCTTCGAAATTGAGAAGGACGGGAAGAAGCAGTATATCGCTTATGGGCGCGACCCGAACTTTCCCGCCTGGACCGACTCGGCGCAGCTCAACTATTTCAACCCGGATACCCGCGCGCGCGTGCTCGAGGTGCTTCTGCGCATAGCCGAAATGGCCGACGGCGTGCGCTGCGACATGGTGATGCTGACCCTTAACGAAATACACGACACCACCTGGGGCTGGCTGCTTAACCGCGGCGGGTATAAGCGTCCCCCGGAAGAGTTCTGGGAAAGCGCGATACGCGCGGTGAAGGAAAAATACCCGGAGTTCGTTTTTCTCGCCGAGGTTTACTGGGGCCTGGAGTGGCGGGTGCAGCAGATAGGGTTCGACTATACCTACGACAAGGGCACTTATGACCGCCTGCGTTTCCAGGGGCCGCAGGAATTGCGCGGCCACCTGCGCGCCGAGAAGCTTTACCAGAAACATTCCGCGCGCTTCATAGACAATCACGACGAGCAGCCGTCTATCGTCGCCTTCGGCCGGCAGAAAGCCATGGCCGCCGGCGTGGTGGTCTCCACCATAAAAGGCCTGCGCTTCTACAACGACAACCAGATGGACGGGGTCAAGGTGAGGCCGCCGCTGCAGCTCAAGGAGCTGTACGAGCGAGTGCCGGACCAGGAAATAAAGAAATTTTACGTCAAGCTGCTGAAGATAACCGACCACCCGGCCTTCCACGGGGGGGAATGGGCGCTGCTCGACGTGCGCCAGTGCGACAGGGAGAACCGCTCCAACAGCAACATCCTGGCCTGGTCCTGGGCCCAGCGGCGCACGCTCAAGGTGGTCCTGATCAACTATTCCGACGTAGCGTCCTGCGGGATAGTGAACGTCTCCATCAAAAGCGAAGGCGGGACCACCGCTATTTTTGAGGAGCTTTCAGACCGGTTCTTTTCCTTCAGGGCGGAAGATCTTTCCGGCGGGCTCAGGCTCGAGCGGATGCCCCCGTATTCGGCCTATATCTTCGATGTGGAATTCTGACAATCCCTGAGGTCCCGAAGTCCAGGAGAGCTGAGGTTACGGCTCGCGCGCCAGCGTGAATGCCGCCACGTTCCTGGCGCCCGCCTTCTTTAACTCCGCCGCAAGCGACTCCAGCGTGGCCAGCGTGGTGGCGACGTCGTCCACCAGGAGTATATTCCGCCCTTTGACCAGCTCGGGCTTAACCACGCCGAAGGCCCCGGTCATGTTGACGCGCCGTTCTTCTTTAGAGAGCGTGGTCTGGCTTTTCGTGTCCCTGGTCCTTACCGCCGCGCCCTCCAGGTAAAAAATATTCCCGCGCGCTCCGAGCCCCCTGGCCAGCAGCTCCGCCTGGTTGAAGCCGCGCCGCCTGAGCCTGGCGGGATGCAGCGGCACCGCCGCGGAAAAATTATAGGCGTCAAGTTCCGGGTACCTGTCCAGGGCCAGGGTCATTTCCCGGGCCAGGAAACCGGAAAGATCCCTGCGGCCCCGGTACTTGAAGGCGTGCACGGCGGAGCGGAGCTGCGCGTTGAAAACAAAAGCCGAGCGGGCCAGCTTGAGCGCGCGCGGCGCGGCCCCG
>PEXO01000083.1:3276-7993 GCA_002779045.1 Elusimicrobia bacterium CG08_land_8_20_14_0_20_59_10
CCCGCCCGCCGTCGTCCAGCGGCAGCCCGCAAACGGCGCAGCAGGGTTTCGGTATCGGTTCCAGGCTCCCGCGGCAGCCGGGGCAAAGCGGCTGTCCTTCCAGGTAGTGAAGGTCCAGCGCGCAGTGTACGCAGGTGCGCGGAAGCAGGACGTTCAATAAGTATGTCCCGATGGTCTTTAAATTGGGCGCCATAAAACAGATCGAAGACCGAAAATTCCCGACCTCCTGCTTTTCCTCTGTTTTAGAACTGGAACGTGAGCGTGCTCCCGACCTGGTATGAGAGAAATTCTTCCTCTTTGAGAAACTTGCTCCAGAAGCGCTGCAGGCCGCCGTTCAGCGTCAGCCGCAGGTTCTTGGCCATTTCACAATCCACGCTGGTGTTCAGCGAGAAGAGCCGGCTGTTTTCGGCTATCGTTATGGGGGACGACTTAATGGCGTAGCTGAGCGTGGTGGTCCAGACTATGCGGTTGGTCAGGGCCAGCGTGGTTTTCGTAAAAGGTATCTTGAGGCCCCTGGGCAGGGTAAAGTCGGATTTTATCAGCAGGCTGGGCGTTATCACGCGGGTGTTCTGCGTTACAACTCCCAGCGTGGTCGCCGTCTTGTCCAGGACATAATCCACTTTCGGGGTGAAGCGGAACTTATGGTACTGGAAAGCCCCCTGCAGCGTGGCGTCGTTATGCCTGGTGTCCTGCGTGACCTTGTTCGCGACCAGGTCGAGCTTGTTGCCGAGCCTGAGGTTATAGCTGGCAGAGGTGTCCATCCAGTTCAGCAGCCTGAAGCGCAGGTCCGCGCCGTAGGCGTAGGTCTTTTCCAGGGAGACCTCCACGGCTTGCGTGGTGTTGCGCGAATATTTCAGGTTCAGCGTGGAGTTCTGGATCCAGCGCCGCGAAAAAGTCAGCAGCTCCAGCTGGGAAAGGGAGAAGATCATATCCGGGAAGGTCCGGTTTATGCTTTTCGAGACCGTGCCGGTGACTTCGGAGCGCTGCACCGAATTGGTGTAGTTATTGGTTATGGAGATGGTCTTGAGCGCCGCGGCCGCGCCCTTGATATTGTAGGCTTCGAACGGCTGCCAGCGCTGGTTGGAGTTGACGGTATCGCGCAGCGTAAGGGAATTGCGCAGCGCCAGGCGGTTGACCGGCCTGAGCGGGTCCCTCAGCCAGAGCCGGTTGCGGGTATTGTAGTCATCCTCTATGTTGGACCAGGAATCGCCGTCCTGTATCTGGTAGTTGGAGGAAAGGGAAAGAGAGCGCAGCAGCTTGTTCGACGGCAGGAGGTCGTTCATGTTGAGCGAGAGACTTACCCCGCCCTGCGCGGAGCGGGTGACCGACTTTATCTCGCCCGCGGCGTAGACGTCCGAACTCCGGGACACGGTCACGGTGGTTATCGTCAGGTTGTTGTTCTCCATCGTGGTCACGGAGTAATTAGCGGACGGGTTCAGCCAGCGCGCCAGCATGAAATTGGAATTCACGTCCACCGTCTGCTGCAGGGATTTGGGATAGCGCTCGAAATCCAACGGGGAACTCAGCGGGGCGCGCCTTTCCCGCACGGTCTGCAGCGTGTACCCCGGGTTGAGCGACGAGCCCTTCCAGGGGACGAACGTGAGCTTGCCGCCGTAGATATCGGTGCGCTCGGAGGTGTCGTAGAGCCCGGCCTTTCCCGCATCCGTAAAGCGGCTGGCGTCGTAATTTACCATGCTGCGCACGAATGAATAGTTCGCGTTCACGGTGCGCGGAAGCAGGAACAGCGTGCCGGGCGCCGAATAGGAGAGATTGGCCGTGTAGGTGTCCCTGTCGTCCTTGCGGCTGAGCAGGCTGTAATCGGTTATTCCCTTGGTATAGTTGAGCCCTATCCTGGGCAGGGAGCCCGCCCCCAGCGTGCCCGAGGCCGAGCCGTCGAATTTCTTTACCTTGCCTTCCTGTTGAACGGTTACCAGGTTATTGGAGCCCGTGGCCGCCGCATTGGGCGTGACGGTGATCTGCCTGGAGGCGTTCACGTTAATCGGGAAGAAGGACAGGCGCGTGAGGTTGAGGTAGCCGCTGGAGGTTTCGTTGTCCTGGTTAGCGATGGCCGTGACCGGCGTCTGGAAGCCGCGGTCCACGTACCTGTGCTTGCCCCCGATGGTGAACCAGCCGGGTATTTCCACCGAGCCTTCCACCTTGCGCGCATTGCCTATGCGCGCGATGGGTTCTTTCAGGTGCAGTTCATTGAAGTAGATAGCCCCGGAATGAGGGCTGGAATCCGTGGCTTCCACCCCTACGCGGAACTGCGAGATCTGCTGCAGCGACGGGGAGCCCACGGAGGAGACGGTTATGCCGTAGTTCGAGCCGTTGACCCAGATGTCGGGGATGGAGTCCTTGGTGAGGTCCTCCTGGTTTATCTCTATCAGGTGCCAGCCGGGAGTTACCAGCGAGTTCAGCGGCACGGCCACCTTGAAATAACTGAGGTCGCTGCCGGCCCGCAGGAAGAAGCTGACCCCGGCCTCCGCCGTGGAGGTGCTGTAGAGCAGGAAACGGAGCTTCTCGTGCTGGGAGATATCTATAGCGGTGGAATAGGTGCGGTAAGCGTACCCCGGGACGGCGGTGGAGACGATCCCCGAATACTGCAGGGCGAGCGTCTGTTCGCTGATCACGCTGATATTATTCCTTTCCCTGATGGCGGAAACGTCTCCGTAAAGGTCCTTGAATACCTGGGCCGCCGCCCCGGGCGAGTCGTAAATGGGGATGTAGTCGTTGTTGTCCATGTTATTGGGCGCCGAGACCTGCAGCGAGCCGCTGCTTTCCTGCACGGTCCAGGAATTTCCTACCGCGGCCAGGCGCGCGAACTTCACCACGCCGCTGGTGGCGCCCCCGGGAGCCTGCGTCAGTGAGATGCGCACCTGTTTTATGGCGTTCCAATTGTAGCTGTTGGCGGAGGTTACCGGCATTCCCGCTGAGATGGTGCGCCAGCCGGAGAAATCGATAGTGGAAGACTGCGTGCTCCCGGCGTAGTTGAAATTGCTCGAGTTCACGTAGCCGAAATCTCCGCCGGTGAGGTCCTGCGCGTCCAGGCGGCCGTTGCCGTTGAGGTCCGTGGTGTCCAGCCGGCCATTGCCGGCGCCATAGCGCTTTGATGTCTTCCCTTCCGGCCAGTACTCCCAGCCTATATCTTCGCTGGTCCCCACCTGCCCGTCACAGTTGAGGTCCTCGCTCCTCGGGTAGTTGTACAGCGTCAGCCCGCTGGAGCAGGTGAAGTTCTGGCCTCCCCGCCCGTCGGCGTCTTCATCTATCTGCCCGTAGTGCACATTTATCCTGGGCCCGTCTATGGTTGCGTTGTTTCCGTAGAGCACCATCTCGAAGGTTCTCTTGCCGGAGAAATCTATGCCGGTATTGGAGAGCGGGTATGCTATGGAGACCTCGGAGGAGACGCTGAAATCATAGTGGACGGCCAGCACCTGCTGCGTGCCGTCGGAGGAGGACTTGGAGTTTATCTCCTTGGCTTTAATGTCTTCGTTCGCCCACCACACCGCCGAAGGGTCGGCGAGGATGGGGGGGTTGGCGGGGGGATTGGCGGCAATCACCCAGTAGTTCTTGTCGAGCGGCGCGGAATCGTCCTGCTTGATGCCCTCCATGTTGTCTATCAGCGCGTAATCGTTGAGGTTGGGGGTGGTCTTGGACTGCGCTATCTCGCCGCCTATGGTGGTGCGCAGGCCCAGCAGGTTCAGGCCCTTCAACTGCGCGTCTCCCTCGTAGACCAGCATGCTGTTGACCAGGTCGGTCACATTGGGGACGGTATTGCCTTTCACGCCGCCCTGGTAAAGCAGCGTGGAGCCCAGCGAGAAATGGCTGCCCAGGTCGTAGGAAACGCGGCCGCCGACCAGTGACTGGTTGCCGGTGCCGCCGAAGCTGGAGACTTCATAGGAGATGTCTATCTTCGAGTTCTGCCCTATCTTCTCCGGGTAATAGAAAGTGATGAAGCCGGAATCGTAGTCTATGAAGTAGTCGGTATTGCGGGTGTACTTGGTGTTGTCCACGCGCACCGTTTCGGAATTGAGGACGATACTGCCCTCCAGCATGAACGTCTTGAAGCGGTAGCTGTACTCTATATGGAAAAGGCGCTTGGACGCCGGCGAAGCGGCGTATACCTGCGCGTCCGGCGTGGGGTCGTCTTTATTAGTGCCGAAAGGCCGGTCCAGGCGGAAAATGCCCTGCTCGAAATCCACCTGTATGTTTTCCGGGTATAACTGCGGGGGGTTCAGCGAGGAGCCCACATCATTGTGGCTGAGATCCTGCACCTTCAGCGAGAAATTGCCCGTGCCATTGTCGCGCACGATATTGGTCTGGCCTATGGAGTAATAGTTCTTTAGTTCCCGGTTATAGCCCGTTTCCGAAGACGTGGAAATAAAAATGTCGTCCTTCGCCTTGATGATCTTGTATTCCCCGGTACCGGCGGTGTCCAGCGTGGCCGAGGAGGAGTTGACGGACAGCAGGGTGCCGTTGGCGTTCTTGAAGTCTATTATCACCACCTCGTCGGAATCCGGCGGCGAAGCGAAAGTCAGTATGCCGTTGGCATAGTCCATCACATAGTCCACGCCGCGGCTCAGCAGCTGGAAGCGCCCGGTATAAGTGGAGGAGGGGACCGCCAGGTCGTCGCCGGTCTTGTCGAAAACCGTGATATTGTCCACCGCGGCCGGGGACTGGCGGTCTATGTAGATCTTTTCCGAGTTTACCTTTATTGGCA
>PEXO01000159.1:0-3173 GCA_002779045.1 Elusimicrobia bacterium CG08_land_8_20_14_0_20_59_10
TCTGGATCATGACACTTTAACTTTTTCGCGACACCCCGGACGTCAAAGCTTGATTTTTATAACGCAGGTATATAATATCAAATTATCCGTAAAGAATAGCCGTCCGGTAAATTATCCGGCTGCCGCGGTTACTCGTAACGGAGCGCGTCTATGGGGGAAAGCAGGGAGGCTTTTTTCGCCGGCCAGAAACCGAATACGACGCCCACCGTGGCCGAGAAGCCGAAAGCCAGAGCCACGGAGAAGGGGGAAATATAGATGGCCCAGCCGGAAAATTTGGACAGAATAAGGGATGAGCCGGCCCCGATCACGATACCCAGCAGCCCCCCGATAATAGAGATGATAACGGCCTCTATCAGGAACTGCAGGAGCACCGCGCGCCTGGTGGCGCCGATGGCCTTCCTGAGGCCGATCTCTTTCGTGCGCTCGCTGACGCTGACCAGCATGATGTTCATGATGCCTATGCCGCCGACTATGAGCGAAATGCCGGCGATGATGCCGAGCAGCGTGCTGAAGGTCTTTATGGCGCCGGTCAGCATGGTCTGCAGGTCGGCCATATTCATCAGGGACACGTCGTCATCTTTGTAATCGGGGACATTATGCCTTTTGCGCATCAGGGCCTTTATGTTCTCCTGCACGGCCGGCATCAGAGTGTAATCCGAAACCTCCACCCAGATGGAATCCACAAAATCCTTCCCAAGCACTACCCTCATGGCGGTATTCAGCGGCACCAGGACCGTATCGTCCCGGTCCTGAAAACCGGCGGCGCCCTTCATGGGGAGCACGCCTATCACGGTGAAGTTCTTCCTGTTTATTTTTATGGTCCGGCCTACCGGGTCTTCGTTGCCGAACAGCTCGGTGACCACGGTAGTACCCAGCACCGCGACCTTTTTCAGCTGCGTGTTTTCGTTATCCGAGAAAAAACGGCCGTAATAAGGGTCCGCGGCGCGCATGGACGGATACACAGCGGTAACGCCCGTGACGCGGCTGCGGTAATTTTTCGAGCCGTAGACCAGCTGCGCCTGCCCCTGCACATTGGAGTCGACTTTCGTTATGTCAGCCAGCTTGCCCAGCGCCTTGGCGTCCTCCAGCGTCAGCCGGCTGACCGCGCCTCTGCCCAAAGACATGCCGCCCTGGCTGCGGCTGCCCGGCATCACCGCCAGGAGATTGGTGCCCAGCGAGGACATCTGTTTTTGTATGGCCCTTTGCGCTCCGGTACCCACAGCGAGCATGGCTATAAGGGCGCCCACGCCGATGATGATACCGAGCATGGTCAAAAGCGACCGGGTTTTATTGCTGATTATGGAATTTATCGAAGAAGCCATGTTCTCCGAGACTTCGCGCCAGCTGAGGAAAAAGGATTTCGGAATATGCAGGCGCACGGTCGCTTCTTTTTTGGCGGGCGCTTTTTTTGTGGTATCCTCCACCACAAGGCCGTCTTTTACCTTTATAATCCTGTCGGCCCAGGCGGCGATATCAGGTTCGTGCGTGACGATAATAACGGTAATGCCGCGGTCATTGAGCTTACGGAAAATGCCCATGATCTCTGTGGATTGGTCCGAGGCGAGGTTGCCCGTCGGTTCGTCGGCGAAGATGATCTTGGGATCGTTGACCAGCGAGCGGGCTATGGCCACCCGCTGCTGCTGGCCGCCGGAGAGCTGGTTGGGCTTATGCCCCATGCGGTCGCCCAGCCCGACCTGCGAAAGATACTTCCCGGCCTCCTGCGGCCGGGCTTTTTCGCCAAGGTAGATCTGCGGCAGGGCCACGTTGTCCGCGGCGGTGATCCTGGGCAGCAGACTGAACTGCTGAAAAACGAAACCGATGATGCGGGCCCTCAGGTAAGAAAGCTCCACATCGTCCAGTTCCGAAATATCGCGCCCGAAAAGTTTATAGGAGCCGGCGCTGGGCCTGTCGAGAAGGCCCAGGATATGCATGAGAGTGGATTTGCCGGAGCCGGAAGGCCCCATGATGGCCACGAACTCGCCTTCCTTCACGGAAAGGTCCACGCCCCTGAGGACATTCAGCGGCTCGTCGCCCATCTGGTATGTTTTTTGTATTCCCTTAAGCTCGATCATAAAAAAATTCCTCGGCAGCCCGGTCGCAGGTTACGATACGGGATCCCCTGAAAAGCAATTCCGTTCAATGCAGCGCCCTGCCGGCGTTCTTAGGCATTTTCGGCCTGGAGGGCATCAGGGGGTTGGTGCCGCCGGTAGCCGTCTGGGGTCTGTAACCTTTGCCCGGGAACATCACGGTATCGCCTTCCTCAAGGCCCCGGATAACCTCCACCATATTGCCCTCGTCCAGGCCCGTTTCTATCCTTTTATAGACCGGCTTCTTATCGTTCACTTCGGTTATTACCGCGGTCTTGCCGGAAGGGTCAATGGTCACGGCGACCGTGGGGATAAGCAGGGCGTCGCGCCGCCTGGCCACCTCTATCTTGATATTGGCCGTCATCTGGGACCTGAAGAAGGAGGGAATATTGTTCGGCTTTATCTTGACCGTGTAGGTGATCACATTGCTTTGATTTTTGCCCTCATCAAGTATCTGGAAGACCTTGCCGTTGACGGGATTGTCCGGGTAGGCGTCCAGGACGATGGAGACCGCCTGCCCTTCCTTGACCTTGCCGACGTCGGATTCGTCGACATTGGCGGAAAGGATAAGATTGTCCGAGATGGCGAAAAGTATGGTGGAAGCGCCGACGGTCTGGCCTTCCACGACATTTTTGAGAATGATCGTGCCGTTCAGCGGCGACATCACCTTTATGGGCTTATAGGCGTCCTGCCAGTATTTATACTGCTCGTCGCCCTGGGCGCGGGCGGCGTCCAGTATGGCGACCCGGTCGCTGGAACTCATCAGTGCGAGGACTTGCCCCATTTTTATCTTATCGCCTTCATCCACAAGGAGCTGCTCTATCCTGCCCGACGCTGAGGGCTGTATCTCCACGCGGTTGAGCGGGAGAACCGCGCCCGTGGTATCCACGAACTCCGAGATATTCTTCGAGATGACTTCGGCGCTGGCATACCGGACCTCGGCCCGCGCGGTTTTCTTTTTGTAAAAATACCAGCCGCCACCCGCCAGGGCCAGGATAACTACCGAGATCAAAATCTTTTTCATATTTTCTCCTTCAATGTTCAACACTGTTCGCGTTATTGTGTCCATGGGTGGCGCAGGACTGC
>PEXO01000159.1:3208-4388 GCA_002779045.1 Elusimicrobia bacterium CG08_land_8_20_14_0_20_59_10
GCGTTATTGTGTCCATGGGTGGCGCAGGACAGGGGCAAAGTCCACCCCATCCCAAAGTTGTTGACCGCTTTTATTACTGCGCTTCCAGGCCCACTCCCAGGAGGTTTTCCAGGGAGGCCTTGCCGCTGTTGGCGTTCCTTAAGAACTGCAGCTGGTTCTGCTGGGCGTCCACCATGCTCTGCTCGACGTTCTCCAGATCTATGAAGCTGATCTGGCCGGCCTTGTATTTGACCTGCGATTCCTTATATCTTTCCTCGTTCGCGGCCAACACGTCCACATTGGCAAGCGCGGTGTCGCGCGAATTCAGGAAGCTGTCGTAACTGCTCAGGATATCGTTTTCCAGGGAGAGCTTAAGGTCCCTGAGCGACTCCTCGGCGCCCTTGAAGGCGAGCTTTGCCGCTTTGGTGCTGTTGGGGTAATAGGTCAGGCCTCCGGATAAAAGCGGCAGGCTCGCGCTCAAACCCATGGACCAGCTGCGGGTCACGTCGTATTGCCGGGGCCCCGACCAGCTCATGCTCTGGCTGGCGCTGACAGTGGGGAAAAGGTCGTACCTGGCGGAAAGCAGGCGTTCTTTCTGGGACTCCAGGCTTTTCTCCTGCGAGACTACCTGCGGCGTTTTTGCCAGGACCTCTTTGACCGAGCCGGCGTTAAACTCGCATTCAGGCGCCGTCAGCCCTCCGACGGCCGTCACCGGGCGGTAAACGGAGGCGCCGATGTTCTTTAAAAGCTCCCTTCGCGCCGTATTAAGCGAACGCGCGGACTTGGCGGCGCTGGTTTTGGCCTGCTCATAAAGAGCGGCGGCGTACAGCATGTTGCCGCGGGATTCCATGCCGCTGTCATATTTAAGTTTTATCAGCTTGGCGTTCTGCCCGCGGATATTCATGATCTTCTCGTCCACCCGCACCTGTTCCTGGGCTACTATCAGGTTCATAAAAGCCGAATAAAGGGCCTGCCGGAGGGAGGCGGATTCCAGCCGGTAATCGGAGGCCGCCTTGTCGTAGCTTATCCTGGCCGTCCTTATGGAGGACGTCGCCCCGAGGTTGAATATCGGCTCGGAAGCCGAAACTGAAAGATTCCACCTGTTGGAAGGAGTGGTATTCTCGCCCCCGCTGCGGCTCACGGAATGGGACAGGTTGATCTTGGGCAGATAGGAGTTGTAGCCGGCCAGTTTTAGGTATTT
>PEXO01000159.1:4564-6054 GCA_002779045.1 Elusimicrobia bacterium CG08_land_8_20_14_0_20_59_10
AAGGCCTTGTTTTATTGCATCCGGAACCGCAAAAATCTACCTACCGGTAAATAAAGTATACCCGTTGGCGGCATATTGTGTCAACAACGCGCTTAAAGGCCGCACCGGAGGCCGGAAAACCTGCTTTTCGGGCCGGGTCCGGTTTCTACTTCAGTTTTTCCTGGGAAGAGAAGTTGCGTTCGAGCTTAAAGCCCGCGAGGATCTCCAGGGCTTCCTTGTTCTTTTCGCCGGCTATTACGGACGAGAGGGCCCGGCCCAGGCCCGGCCCCAGCATGAACCCCTGGCCGCACATGCCGACCGCCAGCGCGTAGCCGGGCGCGGACTTGGGAAAGTCCACTATTGGGAAACCGTCCGGCGTCATGGGATAAAGGCCGCGCCAGGTGCGGCGGACCTTGATATTGGCGAGAGCGGGCATCAGGCTGATCATCCGTTTGGAGACTTCGGGAAGGAACTCCGAGGTGGACCTGCGGTCCTCGCCCCAGATGGGCGGGTTGGGGGTCAGGCAGAACACTATCTGGTCTTCCGAATTCTGATAAAAATAATAATTCTTCGACTTCTCGCCGGGACGAATATCCACGACCATGGGCTCGAAGAACTTCTTCACCGGCTCGGTTACCCCGGCTTCGTGGCAGTCCGGCCGGACAGGCACCTTCACCCCAGCCATAGCGGAAAGTACTGCCGCCCTGCCGCCCGCCGCGTTGACCGTCAGCGCCGCGCGATACTCGCCCGAAGAAGTCCTGACCCCTTTAACCGTGCCGTTCTCTTTTATGAAGCCCGTTATCCCGGAATTGAACATGAATTCCGCGCCGAGCTTCACGGCCCGGCGGTAAAAAGCGTTTATGGACAGCAGGGGGGAGGCGGAACCGTCATCAGGGGCAAAAGTGCCTCCGCGCAGGTCCTTCCCGGCCGCTCCCGGCACGCGCTTGCGGAGCTCGCCGGGAGTTATCCAGTCTATGTTCAGTCCCAGTTTCTTCTGGACTTTCAGCATGTCCCTGAGCATCACTTCGTCGCTCCCGGTATAGACGGGGAAAAGGTAGCCGCCCTTTATCCAGCCTATATCGTCGCCGTACTTTTCATGCCAGGTGGAGAAGATCTCAAGGCTGCGCAGACAGGCCTTGATCTTGGAAGCGTCCGAATGGGTGGCCCTGACGCCGCCTATGGCGCATTTGTTCGACCCCTGCCCTACCGAAGGCAGCGCCTCTATGACCAGTGTTTTAAGCTTTTTCTCAGCCAGGGACATGGCCAGCGGCGTGCCGATGCTGCCGGCGCCGATTATAATGACATCGTAATTTTTAACGGACATAATGGCTCCCTAAAATCCGCTCCAGGAAGTTCTCTCTTCCTCCGCCGGCCGGCACTGCGCTCCGGCAAAAGCGCCCAGCGGAACTTCCACGAAAAGCGGGCGTTTGGAAAAACCGGTAACCTCTTTAAGGTCCACGCCTTCGCTCCTGAAAATGGACATGATCAGGCTTTCGCAGGTCTTGGCTCCG
>PEXO01000159.1:6095-7960 GCA_002779045.1 Elusimicrobia bacterium CG08_land_8_20_14_0_20_59_10
CATATCGCGCAGGCCGCCCCGGATCGCGCTCCGGATCTCTCCAAGGCTCACGCGCTCACAGCGGCAGATAATGACCGAATCTTCCATATCTTTGATCGCCCCGGGAGTTTTGAACGCCCCTTCCGGTTCAAAAAGCCGGGTGGAAGCTATGCGGTCGGCAATTTCCGGTTTGGCTTTAACGATGACTAACAGCGTGCTTTCGGCCTTGAAATCCTTTACATCCGTCACTTCCGCTTTGCCCAGGTCGCCGCCCTCGCAGTCGGCCAGGTTCACGGTGTCGCCTTTTTTAACCAGGCCGCGGCCTATTTCAAACGGCACAGCCACGGTCGGGGCGTTCTTGTCTTTGCGGTAATCCACGAGCGTGACGGCCAGTCCGGGACAGATGAGCAGGCATTTAAAACAGCCGATGCATTCGCCCGAAAATTTCGGGACGGTCATTATTGAATCGCCGGAAAGTTTTATGGACCTCTTGGGGCAGACCGTTACGCAGGGATTGCAGGGTATTTCCTGACGGCAGTGCAGCACGGGATAGACCGGGCTTTCATGGTTCTTCAGGGCGGGCTTGTGCGTCTCCCCGGGGCGGGACTTCAGCACTTCAAGCCGCTCGAACCAGAACTGCGGCACTTCCCCGGCCATGACGCCCAGGCTTTTCAGCACCCGGTGCGCGGTGATCTTGCCGCTGAACATGGCGGCGGAGGCCTCGGCGATCTCTTCGGCGTCACCGCAGACGAAGGCGTTCATGCCTAACTCAACGGCGGTCCTGTGGAATTCGTTTACCGGATTGAGGCCCACCGCTATAAGCAGAGTGTCCGCTTTGAACGTCCTCTCCGTTCCGGGCACGGGTTTAAAGTTCTCGTCCATTTTGGCTATGGTCACGGTTTCCAGCTCTTTTTTACCGGCGGCTTGCAGGATAGTATGACGCGTATAGACCGGCACCCCCAGGCGCTTTATCTTGTCGGCGTGCACTTTGTAGCCGCCGCAGTGGGGCAGGGCCTCTATGAGGCCGACCACCTTGATGCCGGCCTGGAGCGCGTGATACGCCGCTATGAGGCCCACATTGCCGCCGCCGACGATGAATAATCTTTGGGCCGGGCGCACGAGGTCGCGGTTGACCAAAGTCTGGAAGGCGCCGGCGCCGTAGACGCCGGGCAAAGTGTTGCCGGGGAACGCCAGGCTCTTCTCCCTGGCGCCGGTGGCGCTGACCAGCGCCTTGGGCCGGACCAGGAAATATTTATCGCCGCACATCACGCCGACTTTTTTATCCGAGAAAACGGCCACGGCCGTGGCGTTGAGCCAGATCTTGACGGACGGATATTCCCTGAGCTGATCTTCCAGCTTGTCGGCTATATCGATGCCGCGCGTGCCCGCGTAGCAATCCTCCACCGAACCGAAAAATTTATGGGTCTGCAGGACCAGCTTGCCGCCCAGCTTGTTCTTATCGTCGA
Organism: Elusimicrobia bacterium CG08_land_8_20_14_0_20_59_10; assembly: GCA_002779045.1. Classification (GTDB taxonomy): domain Bacteria; phylum Elusimicrobiota; class Elusimicrobia; order Elusimicrobiales; family UBA9959; genus UBA9959. The sequence goes on from PEXO01000159.1 coordinate 7,541, forward strand.
TGATCAGGGTGCCGACGTTGAGCTTGCCCAGTTCCGCCGCCGCGGCCAGACCGGAGGGCCCGCCGCCGATGATCAGCGCGTCCACGTCCACTTCTTCCGCGCGGCCGAACGCGGTCACGCAGGGCGCCTTGGGCAGTTTGGGCGAGCCTTTCATAGGGAACAGCGCCATGCCTTCGCGCACCTTGGCCACGCAGGCCTTTACCGGCAGGCCGTCGGCGATCACGGTGCATTGCGCGCACTGGCCGTTGGCGCAGAATATACCCTGGGGACTTCCGTCCTTTTTGTGCTCGCTGAACACCTTTATCCCGTTGGCGAACAGCGCGCTGGAAATGACCTCACCCTCCAGCCCTTCCAGCGGGCGTCCTTCAAAAGTGAATTTTATCTTCTTTTTTTCCTCTATCGGCAGGATGATATGCTGCG
>PEXO01000314.1 GCA_002779045.1 Elusimicrobia bacterium CG08_land_8_20_14_0_20_59_10
GCCTCTGCGAAGAATTCAATATCTCCGAACGCTCGATACAGCGCGACATGGAGCGGATCAACCTCACCGGCTTCCACCTGGACAATCCCTCCCGGGGCGTCTACACCTTCGCGCCCGGCGTTTCCCTCAAGAACTTCAACCTTACGGGCGAACAGCTTTCCGTACTGGTGCTGATGCGGGAGATGGCCGCCGGCATGGGCGGCCCCATAATGGACGCTTTCGATAAGGTCTTCGCGCGCGCGACCAAATCTCCCGCGGGTGAGGCCCTGTTCTACGCCATCGGCGCCAGGGCGCTAAACCCGCTTACACGCAAATTTTACGAGGATATAGTTTTCGCCATAGAGAACTGCAAGAAGCTTAAAATGACATACGTTTCCCAGAAAGGCCGCGTGGAACGCGTGGTCTGCCCGGTAAAGATACTAACCAGCGAAAGCTTCTTTTACCTTATGGCCATGCCGGACGGCGAAGAGGGCGGCGGCAAGTTCATTAAATACCGCGTGGACCGCATCAAGACCCTGGCCGTACTGCCGGAAGAATTTACCCCGCCGCCGGCCGGACTGGTAAAGAAGACGATAGGCCCGGCCACCACCATCTGGGGCGTGAACGAGGGCAGGACGGAGAAAATAACGCTGCGGGCCGAAGGCGCCGCGGCCGATTTCATGCTCAACAAGGAAATACTGCCGCGCCAGAAAGTTTCGAAACCGGGCACGGACGGGGCCGTCACCGTCACCGCGGTCATCCACCACCCCATGGAAGCGGTGCCGCTGATACTTCACTGGCTGCCTTCCATAACGGTACTGAGCCCGGAAAGCCTGCGGACCAAAATAGCGGAGCGTATAAGCGCCTATCTTAAGAACCAGCGCAAAGCCGCAAAAACGAAAACCGCGCGCGTATAAATGTCCCGAAAAGAAGGTCTAAAATATTTCCTTACCCTGGCGGCATCGCTCTGCGTCTGCCTTGCGCTTGGCCTGGAATGGGAACGGACGCTGACCATCTACCCGGAGGGGCGGGACATAGTCCGCGCCCAGTCTTCCGGTTACGAGGAAGAAGAAGCGGACTACGCACCCACGCTGTCCCGCACCGAAAAGGGTGTTTCGCAGAAGATCTCGCGCAAGGGGAATACCCTGAGAGCCGCCTACAACTTTATCAACTTCAACAAGGACCGGATAAGCGTCACGTTCAGCCTGTCCCGCCCCGACTATAAAAGATACCTTGCAGGCTACGGCTATACCGACTCCGAGATGGCGGCGCTGCGCTCCTGGCGCAAGAAGGCGCGCGAGGAAGCCTGGAACAAGGCTTACGTCACCGGCGGGAAAGCGGCGGCGGAAAAAGCCATAGCGAACATTGAGCTGGATTACGAAACAAAAATGAGGGGCCTGTTCCGCTTGCGCGGGCTGGCCCTGCGCAAAGACAATACGGTGGAATGCGACATGCCGGTGATAGTAAAGAAAAACGTAAAGATGATGCAGGGGCTGGCGCTGGCCATACAGAAAATAGCCGCGCAGCGCTCCTATGGCTCCGAGGAAACCACCGGGGCGGTGCTGTCGCTGGTGCAGACCGCGCTGCGCTACAAGATCCCGCCGATGGTGGAGAACGGCCTGCACACCGGCGGCTTGCTTCCCCCGGCCAGGGCTATGCTGAGCGGCTGGGGGGATTGCGACACAAAAACCGCCCTGGCGGCCTCCGTGCTGAGCAGTTGGAACACCGCGAAGATGGTG
>PEXO01000421.1 GCA_002779045.1 Elusimicrobia bacterium CG08_land_8_20_14_0_20_59_10
GGGGTTTGCCATATGGTTATCCTAATTTGTACTTGAGGAAAATATTGAAAGCCACCTGCGCCATAGCCACCGGGGCCAGGTACTTCCAGCAGAAATTCACCATCTGCTCTATGCGTATGCGCGCCATCAGCACCTTCAGCACGGCCAGCAGGAAGGCGATGAACAGAGTCTTGAAGAGGAACACCACGATGGCCGCGAAGCCGTGCGTTCCCAGGGACCCGCCCATGAATACCGCGTTGATAAGGGCCGCGCCCACCACCATTTCCATATCCACCGCCAGGCAGAAGAAGCCGAACAGGCGGCCGGTATATTCCGTGAACTGCCCCCCCACTATCTCGTTCTTGGCGTGGGGAATATCGAAGGGCATACGCTCAAGCTTGCCCTGCAGCGCTATCAGCGCCGCCGCAAAGCCAGGCAGCTGCAATAGTATCAGTCCCGGGTGCGCCGAGAAGAAGGCCGAGATTTCGGTGAGGTTCCAGGTGCCGGCCAGTATGGCGGGCCCTATCAGCGACAGCATCAGCGGCACCTCGTAGGCGAAGAGCTGCGTAAGCACGCGCATGGCGCCTACCGTGGAATAGGGGCTGGTGGAGCTCCAGCCGGCCAGGAAGAAGGTCACGGTCGGTATCGTCAGCAGGTAGATCACCGCGATCATGTCGCCCTGGAAGCTGAAGAGCGCGCTGCGCCCCACCGGTATGGAGACAAGCGCCGTCATCAGCGCCGCTATGGCGAAGAAAGGCAGCGCGCGGAACATGGCCGAATCGGCCGCGTCCGGCACTATCACTTCCTTGGCCAGCAGCTTTACGAAGTCCGCGTAGGGCTGGAACCAGGGCGGGCCCATGCGGTTCTGCATCACCGCGCAGAGTTTCCTGTCGAACCACTGCAGGAACAGGCCGTAGACGGCCAGGAACAGGAAGCCCGGGAAGATTATGATATAAGCTATCGGCAGTATAGATTCCATTGTCGTATATCCTTATCGGTTCACAGCTTCGTGAAGTCCACGCCGCGCTTACGGTAATGCTCTATGCCCAGCTTGCGCAGGTCTTCCCAGGCGTAGACCTGTTTTTTGCCCTTTTTCGGGTCCCAGACCACGGCGCGGTCCGTGCAGGACATGCAGGGGTCTATGGCCGCTATCGCCAGCGGCACGTCGGCCAGCCAGCCGCCTTCGATCATGTAGGACATCGGCTGGAGGTTAGCCAGCGTCGGGGCGCGCACTTTCACGCGCTCCGGCTTATCCGTCCCGTTGGACTTGAGATAATGTATGTCTTCTCCGCGCGGAGCCTCGTAGCGGTTCACGGCCTCTCCCGGAGCTATCTTCGGCGGCACTTTTACGGCTAAGGGACCTTCAGGAAGGTTATTAAGCACCTGCTTTATCATCTTGCAGGACTCGACCATTTCCAGTGCGCGTACCACCACCCGGCCGAAAACGTCGCAGGTGTCGGCGGTGATAAGGTTGAAGTCCAGTTTGTCGTAGATAAGGTAGGGCTCGTCCTTGCGCACATCTATCTTTACCCCGGAAGCGCGGCCCGTGGGGCCTATCGCCCCGTATTTAATGGCCACGTCATAAGGGAGTTTCGCCACGTCCCGGGTGCGGGCCAGCAGGGTGGTCTCTTCGGTGGCTATTTTTATGTAATATTTGAGGCGCTCGTCGAGATATGCCACTCTTTTGAGCACTGCCGCTTTCTGTTCAGGGGTGATATCGCGGCGCACGCCGCCTATCGTGTTCATTGAATAGTGCACGCGGTT
>PEXO01000141.1 GCA_002779045.1 Elusimicrobia bacterium CG08_land_8_20_14_0_20_59_10
TGATGGAATCGGCGGTGGCAAGGGCTATCCCCCCGCCGGGCAGGGCTTCAATTTCCGGCAGGTTGTCCAGTATTATTCCCATTGCAGCGCGCCCATTTTCCAGGCGTAAGCGAGGCCGGCCGCCAGAACGCCCAGGAAGATAGCCATCTCGACAAGCGCGACGGCGCCCGTTGAGCGCACCACCACGGCCCAGGGGAAGAGGTAAAGGGCTTCCACGTCGAAGATCACAAAAAGCAGCGCGTAGGTATAAAACCTGATGTTCGTCTGCACGGCGGTCGTGCCGACCGCCTCCATTCCGCATTCGTAGGCGGTGCGCTTGAGCTTGCCGCCCACCCTGGGACGCACCAGGAAGGCGGCCAGCAGGGCCCCGCCCGCGAAGGCCGCGGCTATGGCGAACAAAACCAGTACGACCCAGTAGTCCATTGTTATCCGGGAGTGCTAAAGCCGGCGCCCGTCCGCTAGTGAAACTTCTTCACAAAATATAACAGAAAGCCGGCGTAAAAGTCAACTTGCGCGCGACGCGCGGTTCTCCGGATATTTAAGAGCTGCGATCAGGATTTTTCCGCGGAAACTCATAACTCCGAGAGCTTAGATCTTCACTACTTCGTCCGGGAGGAGAACGAGAAAAGATAATCCCTGAAGGCGTCGGCCGCTTTCCGTCCGGGCAGGCGCACTATCTCACCTTCAAGGGCGCGGATCTTTCCGGCCGCCAGTTCCCTGGCTCCGTCGGCAAAACCGTTCTCTTTTATAATGCCCGCTATGCGCAGCGCCGGAGCCGGGTCCCCGTTCACGCCTGTTTTGAGCGCCGCAAGGCCTTTGTTTATTTCAACGGAGAAGCGGGCGAGGGATTCGTCAAGGGAACATGGTTTGCCCATTGGATAAAAAAGCGCCTACCGAACGCCGCTCAGCGGCGCCTTGACCCGGCGCGGCGGCTCTCCGGCGGCCTGTTCCGCGGCCGCCGCCGGCGCCATCGCGCGGCGCCGTATCTCCAGCGCGAGTCCCCGGAAGATCACTACGTGGGCCGGGTAAAGGGAATACCAGTAAAGGCTGCCGAACAGCCCGCGGGGCTCAAAATAGGCGGTAATGCGGAGCGTGGAGGCCCCGCCCGCCCCCGGCGCCGCCTCGAACTGCAGCCAGCCTTTGCCCGGCAGGCGCATCTCGGCGCGGAGCAGCAGCATCCGCCCTTCTATAACACGCTCGACCCGCCAGAAATCCAGAACCTCGCCCTGGCGTATAATGTCCGGGTCGCGGCGGCCGAGGCGCATCCCTATCCCGCCGGCCAGCCTGTCCTGCAGCGCCTTCAACTCCCAAAGCCACTGCCAGTAGAACCAGCCGCGCTCGCCGCCTATGCCGGAGAACACCTTGAAGACAGCTTCCGCGGACGCCCCGATGGACCGCACATGGGCGTGGCGGATAAGGCCCTCGCTATCCTCAAAAGTATAGGACTTGGCGTAGGACGGCGTATAAGCCGCGGTCCACGAGGTTTCCACGGCGTGCTCGCTTAAGCGTATCAGGGCGTATTTTACCGCCGTGGCGTAGTCCAGCGGCTTGATCTCCGGGAAAAGTCCGGCGGCCTCGGAACCGCCGCAGACGGCTTCACTGGCCAGGCTCTCCATAAGCGTGCGCGCGAAGATCCTCGGCACCGGGGTTATCAGCCCCGCCACCGCGCTGCA
>PEXO01000234.1 GCA_002779045.1 Elusimicrobia bacterium CG08_land_8_20_14_0_20_59_10
CTCACTTACAGACCACCGGTATGCTCGTTCGTCGCGCCTCGCATCCGCCTCAAATCTGAGCCTCCAAATGCTTCAGTTATTTCGTTACGCTTCCTTACTGGCGCCGCAGCCGCCGGCGGGTCTTGAGTTTTAGCTTTTCTCCGGGACCAGCTCGTTATTGTACGTTCAGCACTTCCGCGACGGCTTTTTCCAGGCTTTCCTTCGGCAGGGCCCCGCGCACCACCTGCGGCTTGCCCGACACAGGTATTAAAAAGAGGGTAGGGATGCTTTGTATGCCGAACACGGCCGAAAGCTGCTGTTCCTCCTCGGTGTTTACTTTATAGACATCCAGCTTACCGGCGTATTTGCCGGCCAGTTCCGCCAGCACCGGCGAAAGCATTTTGCACGGCCCGCACCAGTCGGCGTAGAAATCCACTATGCAGGGCTTATCCCCGGCGAATTTCCATTCTTTGCTCTTTTCGAAGTCGAACACTTTTGACTTGAACGTATCGGTCGTTAGATTCTCCATAACTCCTCCTGTTCCCCTGTCATCCTGAAGAAAGGCCCCGGCGCGAAACCCCCGTCTTCCTCACGGCTCCGCAGTAAGCCTTACCTCTCAAATATTAGATGCATGGAACACAAAAAGGATGCGCCTCGTTCTTAAGGGGGAACAGGGGACAATGACGATCAAATGCATTCCCTGATGGCAACAGTCCCCTGGCGGGAGCAATTTGATACGGAAGAAGGAAGATTTAATCTTCCCCCTGACCGTCCGCTCTTATTTGTAAAAGCCGCTGCGGTTGCGGATATTCAGTTCCTCGTTCTCCGCGGGCGAAGATTGAGGCTGGATGGGAGGCGGCACGTATTGTGACGGCTGCATGGGGGCACGCGCGGCGGCAACGCCTTTAATGTTCGCTGCCGGCCGCAACAGCGGAGAGAAGATAACGGCTATAAATATCCCGGCCAGCAGCCATAAGCCCCGCGAGGCATATTTGCCAAGGCCGCCGGAACGTCCCGGCTCATCCCGGCCGGCAGCGAACACGGTCTTCATTACCAGCACCTCGTCGCCGCGCCCGGGAACGATGTTAAGCAGTTCGCTTATCGCAACGCGCGCCTTTTGCGCGTCCGCGTCCGTGACCGAATCGCTTAAAGCGAGAAAAACGGTAAGGCGCTGTATCCCGGCCGGCACAGAGGCGCCCTCCGCGGCAGCGTTTGATTCCTGAGCCCCGGCCCGGGACTCCATAGCAACGCGTACCATTACCCCGGCCTTACCCGGGCCAAGCAGGCTCACCAGCGCCGCCTCCGCCTTCTGCTCCAGCGCTTTTTCGTAACCGGCCTTCTCCCCCCCGACAGCGCCGGCGGCCGCGCCGAAAAGCGCGACCAGAAAACAGCCAGCCAAAGCCGCGCGCCTTAACCAAAAGAACAGGTATATCGTTCGGTCCATAAGCAGATCACCCAGCCCAATTTTATCATATCAGCAAATAATCCCGGCACGCCATGCCACCGGGGACACAATACTTATTCTTGTGGGAACAAAGCATTCTGGGAATAAGTATTGTGTCCCCGGAATGACCCCGGGACCAGGATTCGGTCCTAACGCAAGACATAATTATGTCTCGCTGTCCCGGAGCGCAATAAAAAACCCCCATGCGGGGGT
>PEXO01000369.1 GCA_002779045.1 Elusimicrobia bacterium CG08_land_8_20_14_0_20_59_10
GGCGGACGATGTCTATCTTTCTTCGGCGCCCCCGGGACAGGCCGGCGGCCTGCGCATTTCCACCGATGTGTATGTAGTGGGCTTCGCTTCCGCCACCAGGTTCTACGGCGACGGTTCCCAGCTTACCGGGCTGCCGGGCGACCACCTTGGCAATCATACGGCGGAGATGGACCTGAACATGGGGCCGTACGCCGTCGTCGGGGCCGGGCAGGCGGTGCTGTCCTCTTTCACCGCCACGGGCTACGGCATAACCGCGGCGCTGCTGCACCTGGCCGCTAATGTCGACATTTCCTCCGAGGCCTCCGCAAACCTGGGCGCCGGAATGCGCGTTTCCAGCAATGTCTACATAGTGGGTTTCGCCTCGGCTACCAAGTATTTCGGCGACGGTTCCGAACTTACCGGGATAGGCGGCGAAGGTTCGGCGCTGGACGCGGATACACTGGACACGCTCGATTCCCTGGATTTTGTCCGTAAAACGGATGACATAGCGGAGACCGTTACCGGGGCAAAGGTCTTCACCAGCAGCCTAAATATAACCGAACCGCTCGGTCTCGGCGCGGCGCAGGTCCGCCTGTCGGACAATGTAGCCATCTCTTCGGAGGCCCTGGCTATCAACGGCGCCGGGATGAGGATCTCCAGCAATGTCTATATCGTGGGCTTCAGCTCCGCCGCCAAATATTACGGCGACGGTTCCGAACTTACCGGGATAGGCGGCACCGGCTCCGGCCTGGATGCGGACCTCCTCGACGGGCTCGATTCCACCGATTTTGTCAGGAAGACCGGGAATGTGGCTGAAACGGTGACAGGGGCCAAGACCTTTGTCAGCAGCGTTACGGTCAGTGCCGCGGCCGGGATCGTGTCCGCCCGGCTTGGTCTCTTCCCCGGTGTGGCTCTCTCTTCCGCCACCGCCGCCCAGCACGGCGGAGTGTATGTATCAACGCATGTCGCCCTCGCCGCCGGCGCAAAATACTATGGCGACGGTTCCCAGCTTACCGGGGTGGTGGCTGAATTCGCGGATAATCTTTCCAATGGCCAGGCCGGGGAGCTGCCTTACCAGTCCGCGCCCAATACTACGGCGATGCTCGGGGCCGGGACGCCTAATTACCTGCTGCAGGCCAACGGCGCCGCGGCGCCCGGCTGGACGAATGCGCCCACCATACTTGGCACCAATATAACCGGCGTGCCGGCCGCCAGCATAGCCGCCGGCTCCCTCGGTTCCGGAGTTATAGCCTCTTCCATCGCGGTGAACGCCGTCTATCCTGCCGCGGTGCGGACCGGCACTTACGGGGTAGATATAACCGGCAATGCCGCCACCGCCACGCGCTCAACCAACCTGGCCGGCGGCGCCCTGGGAAGGATCCCTTACCAGTCCTCCGCCAATACCACGGCAATGCTGGCGGCGGGCCAGGCCAGCTATGTGCTGACCGGCGCCGGCACGGCGGCCCCGGTCTGGACGCGGGCCACTTACACCAATACCGCCAATGCGATCGTGAAGCGCAACGCTTCCGGCGATTTCAAGGCGGGCATCATCGAGGCGTCGCTCAACGGCAATGCGGCCACCGCCAATACCGCTACCAACCTGGCCGGCGGCGCGGTCGGGCAAGTTCATTACCAGACCGCTCCCGGCAATACCGGCATGCTTGCCGCCGGCGCGCTCAATTCCATATTGCAGGCCAAC
>PEXO01000028.1:0-5966 GCA_002779045.1 Elusimicrobia bacterium CG08_land_8_20_14_0_20_59_10
CTACCCTTACATTTGTGGTGCGGTAGATATTGTCCCGGGACTGCAGACTGAAAAAAAGAACTTTAGCCATGGTCACGGAGGGCCGCGCACTTCGCGGTCCCCCGCTCCTTATCTCCCTGCGGGCTTCTTCAGAGCTTTACGGCCTGCTTCACCGCGTCGGTCACGATCTTTATCTGTTCGCCCGTCAGCTCCGGGAACATCGGCAGCGAGAAGACGGTATCCTGCACCGCCTCGCAGACCGGCAGGTCGCCGAGCTTCCCGCCCAGATGCGCGTACGCTTTCTGCAGGTGCAGCGATATCGGGTAATAGATCTGGTTGGCTATGCCCTGTCCGGTCAGGTGCTTCTGCGCATTGTCGCGCTTGGCCTTCGCGTCGAAGCGTATGGTGTAATAGTTGAAGGAATGGCGCGCATTGGCCGGCGTCACCGGGGTAATGCAGACGCCCTTAAGGGCTTCGGCGTACCCGGCGGCCGCGGCATTGCGCATTTCCGTCCATTTCTCAACGTGCCGGAGGCGTATGGAGAGCACGGCGGCCTGCACGGTGTCCAGGCGGGCATTGAAGCCTTCCATGTCGTGTATATAGCGCACCTTGCTGCCGTGGTTCCGGAGGGCTTTTAGCTCCTCGTAGATCTTGTCGTCATTGGTGGTGACGGCGCCGCCGTCCCCGAACGCGCCGAGGTTCTTGGCCGGAAAGAAGCTGAAAGTGCCGCAGTCGCCTATATTGCCCAGGTATTTCCAGTCCTTGCCGCCCAGCAGGTATTTGCCGGTGAAGGCCTGCGCGGTGTCTTCAATTACGCGCAGGTCGTGCTTTTTGGCTATGGCCATGAGGGCGTCCATGTCGCAGGGCATGCCGTAGAGGTGCACAGGGAGTATGGCCCGGGTCTTTGGGGTGAGTTTTTTCTCCACGGAAACGGGGTCCAGGGTGTAGGTGACGGGGTCGATATCGGCGAAGACCGGCTTAGCGCCGGCCTGGCTGATGGTCTCGGCGGTGGCTATGAAAGTGAACGGGGAGGTGATTACCTCGTCGCCGGGCTTTATGCCGCTGGCTATGAGGGCCAGGCGCAGCGCGTCGGTGCCGTTGGCCACGCCCACGGCGTATTTGGCGCCGTTATGGGCGGCGAACTCCTTCTCGAATCTGGCAACTTCTTCGCCGAGTATGAAATTAGCTTTGTTGAATACGCCTTTAACGGCGGTTTCTATCTCGTCCTTAAGGGGGGGGTATCCCGCAAGCATATCAACCATTGGTACTTTCATTATGTAGGCCTCCGTTGCTAAGACTTCTTAAAGTTATTGTATAAAAATATCTCCACAGTTCTCAATCGGCCGCGCCGCGGGCGTGCGGGTGCCGCCGCCGCGGGCATTTGGTATAATTACTGCGGACTTTTATGGGATTAATACGCTGGTTCTTCGAGTATCTCGACGGCCTTTCGGCGCGCGAGCTCGTCCTTAAGGTCGTCTACCTGACCGCCGCTTTCCTGATCGTGGTGATAGTTTCCGCTTCCCTGGTAATGCGTAATATTCTTACGGATATCCCGTCCATAGACAAGCTGGACGAGTATACGCCGTCGCTTACCACCTATGTCTACGACATAAACAACCAGATCATAGCCGAATTTTCCGTGGAGAAGCGGGCTATACTGCCGCTAAGCAAGATACCGGTGGACATACAGAACGCCGTTATCGCCATGGAGGACCGGAACTTCTTCCGGCACTGGGGCATCTCGCCGCGCGGTATCATGCGCGCCCTTATGCGCGACATCCTGCACCGCCGCAGCGCGCAGGGCGGGTCAACTATCACCCAGCAGCTTTCCCGCGGTATTTTCCTGAAGCCGGAGAAGACCGTTACCCGCAAAATAAAGGAGATCGTTCTCGCGCTGCAGATAGAGCGTAACTTTTCCAAGCCGGAGATCCTGACCCTGTACCTGAACCAGATCTATTTAGGGCACGGCGTTTACGGCGTGCAGTCGGCCGCCAGGCTGTATTTCGGCAAGGACGTTTCCGAGATGACGCTCGGGGAATGCGCGCTGCTTACGGGCCTTATCCCTTCACCGGAGCGCTTCTCCCCGTTCAATGATCCCGACAGGGCCGTCCAGCGCCGCAGGCTGGTGCTGCAGCGCATGAAGGCCGGGAACTATATAACCGACAAGGAGGCGCAGGACGCCGCCGACGAGCCCATCCCCACCGAAAAATCCACCCTTTTCACCAGCCGCGCGGCCTATTTCGTGGAGTATGTGCGCCAGCTGCTGGAACCGAAATACGGGGTGACGCAGCTCTGGAAGGGCGGCCTGAAGATATACACCACGCTGGACCTCTCCATGCAGGTGCCGGCCGAGGAGATAATGGAAAAATTCCTGGCCCAGTACGACCAGGACGCCGAGAAGAGCCGCGCCGCCGAAGAGAAAGCTCAGGAAGCCGACAAGGAAAAAGAAGCGGAGGTGGCACGGTCCTCCGTATCGCTGCAGGGCGCTTTTGTAATCCTGGATACCAAGACCGGTGCTATTAAGTCCATGATAGGCGGGCGCGATTACCGCAAAAGCAAGTTCAACCGCATCACGCAGGCGGCCCGCCAGCCAGGCTCCACCTTCAAACCCATGGTCTGGATGGCGGCGCTGATGAACGGCTATACCCCGGCCAGCATAGTGGAAGATTCGCCGATGGCCTACTATTACGACGGCAAGGACTGGCGGCTGCTGGAGGGCGCCACCGATCAGTACGCCATAGACCTGGCCATACAGCCCTTCGTGGGCAACAAGGATTTCAAGATCTGGGTTCCCAATAACTACGACGGAAAGACGATGGGCCGCATAACGGCGCGGCGCGGCCTGGAGCTTTCACGCAACCTGGCTTCCATCTTCCTGGTGACGCATGTGGGGCCCACGCAGGTGGTGGAAGTGGCCCACCGCGCCGGGATCACGCGTAATCTCGACGCGGTCCCTTCCATAGGGCTTGGCACTTCCCTGGTAAGCCCGATGGAGATGGCCACTTCCTTTTCTACTTTCGCCAATGGCGGCATCCACGCCTTGCCGTTCGGCGTGCTGAAGGTGACGGACAAGCAGGGGCGCGTGCTGGAAGAGTCGATGCCGGAAGAGACGGAGAGTTTCTCGCCGCAGCTTTCTTATGTGCTGGTCAATATGATGAAAGGCGTGGTGCAGCGGGGCACCGGAGTTTATGCCGCGAAACTGAAGAGGCCCCTGGCGGGCAAGACCGGCACCAGCCAGGATTCCAAGGATATGTGGTTCATAGGCATGACGCCGGACCTGACGGCGGCCGCCTGGATGGGCTACGACGATTTTGCCTCCATCCCCATGAAGAACTGGACCAGCGGGATGGTAGTGCCCTGGTGGACCGAAATAATGGAGGTTATACTGAAAGACCAGCCGGTGCGCGATTTCCCCGTGCCGGAGGGGATCGTTTTCGTCACGGTGGACCAGGAAACCGGGAAGCTGGCTTTACCCACCTGTAAGAAGAAGCTGCTGGAAGCCTTCGTGGCCGGTACCGAACCAACAGAATTCTGCGACGTAGTGCATTAAAAAGGGGACAGGTTTGTTTTTTTAAACAGCCTATCCCCTGTTTTATTTGTATATCCGGGGTATCCTGGCGTTGGCGGCGGTGCGGCGCACATGCAGGGCCACGGCGGCGCCGGGCCTGGCCGCCGGTATGCCTGTGACGTCCAGCAGTGTATGCGAGATGCCGGTCTTGCCCACAAAGAAAGCTTTTTTTCCGCCGATCATCCCCCAGTACCTGAAGCCCGACGTGATGCGTATCTGCCTTTCGGCGGGTTCCATGGTAAGGCCGTCCGAATAACCGGCGGGTATGGTGGCCAGGCGCATGGCGCGCGGCGCAATGTATTCGCTGGAATAACCCAGCGCTTCGCCTTTCTTCACGTCCTTCACCGAAATTATCCTGGCATAGAACTGCCAGGGTCTACCTAGCCCCGGCAGCGGCGGGCCCTGCCTCTTCTTTTTGTAGATATTAGTGGGGTAGATGCCGTACAGCAAATTGCCTATGCGCACCATGTCCAGCTGCCAGCGGGGGAAATCGCAGAGGATGGCGCTGTTGGCGGCGTGGGCTATAAGGCCGGGAGCCTGCCTGCGCAGTTCCCGCGCCAGCGCGCTGAAGGCTGAAAGTTTTTCTTCGGCTTCCGTCATGTTCTGCTGCGGGCGGTAGGCCAGGTGGGCCGACAGGCCGCGCGGCAGGGCATTTTTGAAACCCAGGGCCTTCCTGAGGAAATCCGCCGCCTTGCCCGGTTCCACGCCCCAGCGGCGCAGGCCCAGGTCCATATCAATGTGATAGGGGACCGGTGTTTTCGCCGCTTTATCCAGGGCCTTGATGAATTCCAGCGAGTCCGCCGACGGCACCAGGCGGTTCTTGACTATGGCCGGGGCTTCTTCCGGCAGCGAAGGCGCCAGCAGGAAGATCTCCGCGCGCGGGAAAGCTTCCCTTAAAGGCAGGGCTTCTTCCGCGGTAAGCAACCCTAGGCAGCCGGCTCCGTTGGCAAGCGCCGTCCGCGCCACGGCGGCCGCCCCGTGGCCGTAGCCGTCGGCTTTTACCACCGCCATGAACTTAACGCCGGGACCCAGCGCCTTCTTAATAATGCGCGCATTGGCGGCCAGTACCCGCAGGTCTATCTCAACCCATTTCAGCATATGCCTGCCGAAATTATATCATTAACCTATGGAAGCGAAGGTTATTTCCGGGGCTCCGAATATCGGCGCCCGCGCCTGGCGCGTGCTGAAGGGCTATGAGAAGAAGCCTTCCAACCTGCTTATCTGCGCCGCGAGGGAAGAAGAACTGTCTTCCTGGCTGAACGCTTTTAATTCCCTTTCCGGACTTCTGACAGAACTGCCGCCTTTCGAGGTCTGCCTGTGGGGCGGGGACAGGTCCATGCGCGCCAAAGCCATGCACGCGCTGTACTCCCCTGAGCCGGGCCGGAACTATTTCCACGTGGCCTCGCCGGAGGCCGCGGCGCAGCCCCTGATGGACGGCGGCGTCTACGCGGCGCTCGGGTTCTCCTTCAAACAGGGCTATTCTTACGCGCGCGCGGCGGCGGTGGACCTGTTCAGCAAGGGCGGCTACGAGCGCGTGTCTTTCGTGGAGGAGAAGGGGCAGTTCGCGGCGCGTGGTTCCGTGCTGGACTTCTTCCCGCCCGACCTGGACCGCCCGGTGCGGCTTTTTTTCTCGGACCAGAAGCTGGAAAGCATACGCTTTTTCGAGATAGACACGCAGCACACCTCCGATTTCCTCCTTAATATTACTGTGCCGCCGAATATTTTCGACGGGTCGGGTAAACCGCTGGTCTCTTTCGCCGGGCCCGGCTGGAGCGTCTTCCTGGACCGCTCGGCGCAGTCCGCCGCGGCGTGCCCGCCCGTTTCCGGGGCGGCCCGGCTCTGCGCTTTCAGCGCGCTGGGCGGTTCCGGTCCCGGCGGGAATTTCGGGGCGGTCTCCAACCTTAACTTCAACTCCGACCTGGACCTGCTGGCCGGCGAACTGCGCCGGCTTAAGAAGCTGGGAGTGGCGGCGCACGTTGTTTGCATAAACCGCGGCGAATCCGAGCGCCTGGCCGAAGCCCTGGCCGAAAGGAACGCGGGGGGGCTGCTTTCCATAACCACCGGCTGCCTGGACGAAGGCTTCGTGCACCCGGCGTCAAAGACCGCGGTCATCACCTCTTCCGAGATCTTCCACCGGCGCTACCGTCTGGACCCGGCCTCGCTGAAGCCCAGGAATAAGTTCTTCAAGTGGACCGACCTCAAGATAGGGGACTTCGTGGTGCACGAGGATTACGGCGTGGGCCGCTACCTGGGCATTAAGAAGGCTTTCTACCGGGCGGCGGATGGCGCCATGGTGGAGGATTCCGACTGCCTTTGCCTGGAATACGCGCGCGGGGATAAATTGATGGTGCCGCTGCACGATTTTTCCCGCGTGCAGAAATATATCAGTTCCGAGGGCAAGGCGCCGCGCCTCTCCCAC
>PEXO01000028.1:5978-7900 GCA_002779045.1 Elusimicrobia bacterium CG08_land_8_20_14_0_20_59_10
ACGTGGACCGAGCTGAAGGGCCGCGTCAAAAAAGAAGTGGAGGTGCTGGCCCGCGACATTCTGAAACTGGAGGCCGAGCGCGCCGCCCTGAAGACGGCCGCGCTGCCGCACGGCGGGCGGCTGGAGGAGGAGTTCGCGGAGTCCTTCCCGTTCGACGAGACCCCTGACCAGGAGCGCGCCATCGCCGACGTGCTGGCCGACATGGAGAAGGACCTGCCCATGAACAGGCTGGTGGCCGGCGACGTGGGCTTCGGCAAGACCGAGGTGGCCATGCGGGCCGCCATGCGCGCCGTGGCCAATGGCAGGCAGGCGGCCATACTGGCGCCTACCACCATACTGGCGGACCAGCATTTCCGGAATTTCTCCAAGCGTTTCGCCGGCTTCCCTATCGAGATAAAAGTGCTGTCGCGCTTTGTGCCCCCCGCCGAGCGCAAAAAGACGCTGGCCTCTCTGGCCGCCGGGAAAACGGACATAATAGTGGGCACGCACCGGCTGCTGCAGAAGGACGTTAAATTCCTGGACCTGGGCGTGATGGTGGCCGACGAGGAGCACCGCTTCGGCGTGAAGGACAAGGACCGCATCAAATCGGCCGTCAAGGGCGTGCACTGCCTGTTGATGAGCGCCACTCCCATACCGCGCACCCTTTACCAGTCGCTTTCCTCCCTTAAGGCCATGTCGGTGATAGAGAGCGCCCCCGTCGGGCGGCAGGCCATTTCCACCTTCGTCCGGCCCTTCTCCGAAAAGAGCGCGGCCGAGGCCATAACCTACGAGCTGGCGCGCGGCGGGCAGATTTACTATGTCCACAACCGCGTGCGCACCATAGACAGCCGCGCCGCTTATTTAAAGCGCATCATGCCCGAGCTGCGCGTGGCCGTGATACACGGGCAGATGCGGGCGGAATCGGTGGAGAAGCAGATGTGGGATTTCCTCAACCGCAAATACGACGTGCTGATGGCCACCACCATAATTGAATCCGGCCTGGACATCCCGACGGTGAACACGCTGATAGTGGAGAACGCGCACGAGATGGGCCTGGCCCAGCTTTACCAGCTGCGCGGCCGCATAGGCCGCGAAAAGGAAAAGGCCTACTGCTATCTCTATTTTCCCGGCTGGATGAAGACCGGCGCCGAACGCCTGAAGCAGAAGGCCGAGCTGCTGGCCTCACGCGCCGAGGGCAATGACGAGCCCGCGCCCATAAGCGAGGACGCGGTGAAGCGCCTGTCGGCGCTGGAAGAGTTCACCGAGCTGGGCTCGGGTTTCCGCCTGGCCATGCGCGACCTGGAGATACGCGGCGCCGGAGAGCTTTTGGGCGTGCGGCAGCACGGCTTCATAAATTCCATAGGCCTGGAGATGTACATAAAGCTGCTGAACGGCGAGATAGACCGAATAAAAGGAAGGAGTGCCGCGCGCGATCTGCCGGAGCCGAAGATGGACCTGCTGGTGGCCGCCTTCATCCCCGAGGATTATGTGGGCGACGATATGGAACGCCTGAATTTCTACAAGAAGCTGCTGAACGCGGAGGAAAAGGACCTGGACTGCCTGCTTAAGGGTTTTGAAGACATCTCCGGCCCGGCGCCGGAGCCGCTGAAGAACCTGGTGGAGATAATACGCCTGAAAAAACAGCTGGCCCGCAGGTCGGTGCGCTCCGTCAGCCAGGCGCAGGGCTCGCTGGAGATCTTCTTCCTTCCCGGGGCCCCCGTGCCGCCCAAGGCCGTGAACGGCTGGCGGCAGTCTTTAGGCGGCAGGCTTTCTTTCATCCCGTCCAGGCTTGGCGACGGCATGCGCATTAAACTTGCGGATAACCCCCTTGAATTGATAAAACAGGTGCTGAGGGCTTACTAATAAGGACATATATATGAAGCGCATACTAGCTTTCTTGTCTTTGTCCATAATGCTTTCCATCCCCGCCGGCGCCGGCAATA